>JAFDXH010000063.1 GCA_018268075.1 Bacteroidota bacterium
AAAGTGATCCAATGCCGGCCCCAGCGTTTGTTCATCATTTGCTGAAAGGTAATTCCAGTTATAAAATTCCACTAATTTCTTTGCTGACGTATTGTGTTTGGTTTCAAAAAAATCTTCCAGTTCTTTGGCATCTGATGGGCCTTCAATGATTCTAAAGATACCACCACCGGAATTATTGATTAGAATTATTTTTAAGTTTCCGGGCAATTGATTATTCCAAAAAGCATTGTTGTCATATAAGAAAGCTACATCGCCGGTAATGAGTACAAAGTTTTGCTCAGGCCTGCTGCTTGCTGCACCCATAGCCGTGCTGGTGCAGCCATCTATGCCGCTTACACCACGATTGCAATAGGTAGATTTTAAAAATGAATTGTCAAACAACTGTGCATAACGTATAGGAGAGCTGTTGCTATAATGTACACAGGTGCCTGCCGGAATTTTATCATAAATTTTTGAAAACACCTTCCAATCACTGTATGCTGCTTGGTGCATAAATTCCCTGTGCTTTTTTTCGAGTAAGGATGCCCGTTGTATCCATTTATTTTTATAATCGTGCTCTGTGCTTATTTTAAAATTTTGCAACAGCTGCTGAAAAAAATGTGTGGGCGCTATGCATATTGGATGCGTTAGAGATTTATAAGTATCTATAAAGGCATCGAAGGGGTGAATGTTCCAGTGGTACGCAGGCTTATATTTTCTTAGAAGCGCCTTTATTTTTTTTGATACAATCGCTCCTCCCAAAGTAATTAATAACTCGGGCATGAAATCTTTAATTTCATTTTCTTTTAAAGAAACAATGCACCGGTCTATATTGGCTATAAATTCCGGATGCCGAATATTAGATGTTGTTTCGCATAATATAATGGTATTGGTATTTTTCGATAATTGTATCAGTAATTGATTGAGTGCTTCGTTAGGCGATTGCTGGCCCACAAGCACCATTACTTTTGGCGAGTTTGTAAACTCAGTTTGCAAATGTATCAATTCATTTTTGTCAATGCTATTGGTTGTAGCTACCTTTTTTAAAATGGGTGGAACAAAATGCGCTGATATAGCTAATCCATAAAGCGGCTCGCTCATTGGTACATTAAAATGAACCGGGCCGGGATCAGTTTGCGCAGCAATAGCATACCCTTCATTAAGGCAACGCATATTATACCACAGCTTATTTTCATCAGTGGCTTCCCCATCCAAAGTATAGCTTTTACGAATATAGTTTTGGTACATGTTTTCCTGCCGGATACATTGGCCATCCTGTTGCCCAATCCATTCAGGAGGTCTGTCGGCGGTGATTACAATTATTGGAATTCTTTGGTAATATGCTTCCGCAATAGCAGGCGCATAGTTTAATGCTGCAGAGCCACTGGTGCATAATAGCGCCACAGGTTTGTTTAATTCCAATGCTTTGCCCAAGGCATAAAATGCCGCGCTCCGCTCATCGCGAATACTAATGCATTTAAATTGCGGATGTTGATTGAATGAAATTGTTAAAGGCGCATTGCGGGAGCCAGGAGAAATAATTACATTTTTTAAACCCAATTCGGCCAGTGTCAACACTATTTGTTGTATGCCTTTTTTATCTGATAGCTTCATTTTTAATTGGCACGTTCTGGGATGTTTTTTCAATAATTTCCAGTAAAGTAAAACTCTTCTGAATGGTTTCTTCCCATTCTTCTTCAGGATCAGATTCATCGGAAATACCGCCGCCTACAAAAACTGCAATAGCATCCTCCCCAATTTGCATGCAGCGCAAATTTATAAATAATCGCGCCAAATCCTGTCCATTTGTTTCTCCCAAAAAACCTGAATAATAGTTGCGTGCGTAACCTTCATACAGGTTGATACATTCAAGCGCCTTGCGCACTGGTAAGCCGCCTATAGCAGGAGTAGGGTATAGGTCTGTAATAATTTGGCCAAGATCATTTTTTTCAGAATTTTCAAAAATATAATCAGTTTTTAAATGAGCTACATGGCCTGTCTCAAAAACATACGGGCCCTTTGAGTTTATCAATCTGCAATTATTTTTTTCAAAAACTTGTTCAATGTGCTCCCGTACCATATCGTGCTCTTTAATTTCTTTTTTTCGCCAATTATAGTTTTCCTCTTTATGTATGGGTAGGGTAGCAGCCAATGCTACGGTATATAAAAAATCCTTTTCTTTCTTCAAAAATAATTCAGGGCTTGCGCCTGTCCATATTCCTTTGCCCGGAATATAAAACAAACTAGAAAAAGTTTCTGGGTATGCTGTTGATAGTTTTTTGTAAAAAATTAAGGGGTCAAATTTGGTAGGTTTGCCTATTATTTTCACTCTGGACAATATGGCTTTCATCGCTTTTTTAGCTCTGATGAATTGCAAGTAATGATGAATACTTTTCAAATAATCTGCTTTGATAGTCTCACTGGGCAATTCCCCCCACTTTATTGTGCAGTCTTCTAAGCGCATCAGCTCGTCGTAAAGCCGGTTATCAGCGCATACCTGTGACGGAACCTTCTCAAGCACTACTTTTTCATATTTATTATTGGCAATAAAAGGGGATATTACAAAATCAGCCTCATTATTTGGATACAATATTCCCTTTTGTATTGCAACATTATATTGACTCTCGCCGGGGTAGCAGTAAATGCAAAAACTAATTCCCTTTTGAAGTAATAGTCTGCCTATTTGAATAATATTTTTATTTTCTAAAGTGTCTTTCAATTTTATAATCCTCTATAGTTTACATTCACTCTAAGCATACAATTATTTCCCTGATTATTTAAAGAAATATAATGAAAGAAATAGGAGACAAAGGTATTTAGTTTTTGATTCCCATCGAAGAAAGTAATTTGTCTTTATTAGAAAATATCTTTTGGATAAAGCGCTTTATCATAAGGGATATTTAATATTCATTCCTGCTTTAGATTAAAAAATTTCTAATTTTATGGAATTGTAAATTTGTATGTATCTGTTTTTCGTTTAAAACCTTAAACGGAATAAAAATGCATTTGATAATATAAACGCTATGAATAAACCACTTCATGAATTTTTTACCAATGATCATCATCGGTTGGAACAATTATTAAATAAAGCAACTGCCCATCCTGAGGAAATTGATATGGATTATTATCATCAATTTAGAAAAGGCCTGCTTCGCCATATAAAGATGGAGGAGAAGACCATGTTTCCGGCAGCTAAAAAGGTTAATGAAAGTTTGATGCAGGAACTCATTCCAAGATTTCGCCTGGAGCATGGCGCGCTTACAGCTTTGATGGTACCACCTCCTACCTTTGAATTAATTAAGGCAATCAGAAATGTTTTAGAAAAACATGATCTGGCTGAAGAGGAGCCCGGCGGTTTGTATGATGTTTGTGAAGCATTAACACAAGGGCAAACCCAGGAACTTTTGGATGTGCTTGCAACAATTGAAGAGGTTCCTGTTCACCCCCCTAACCCTGCGCCTATAGCCATAGAATCGGCCAGGCGCGCCTTGGCAAGAGCAGGGTATGATTACGATGCAATTGTCAGCCAGCCATGATACATAGAAGAAATTGCCTTAAACAATTTTTTAGAGGATATTTTTTATCCATATAAATAGGAAACTAACCATTTAATTATACATTTGGTAAAAGTGTTTTTAAAAGGAATTCTAATTTCTGCTTACGTAAATATTGAGCCATTGGCTGAAACCATTTGAATCATCGTTCTGGTATATAGGATGATAAATTTATTTATTAACTAAAATTCAATTTAAAATGGAACAAAAATCAGCAATAGACCTGGTAAAGGAAGCAAAAATGTCAATCGAAAACCTAACACCAGAGCAGGTTAAACAAGAACTGGCTTTGGGCAATGTAGTACTCATTGACATCAGGGAAGGAGAAGAGTTAATTCAAAATGGTAAAATTGAAAATTCGGTACTTGCACCACGAGGTATGCTTGAATTTTATGCAGATCCTACGCTTCCATACCATAAGCCCGAGTTTAGCAAAGACAAGAGATTAATATTGCATTGCGCTTCTGGCGGGCGATCTGCTTTGGCTGTTCGCACGCTCCATCAAATGGGATACTCTAATGTGGCACATCTGGATGGTGGGATTAAAGCATGGAAGGAGGCAGGTTTCCCTGTAAAAAGATAAATTTAATTTCTGGGCAATTTAGCATTCCCGAGATTTTATTATCGGATAATTTATAGAATTGTTTCAACTTTTCTTTTTAACTTTTTTGAAGTTGTAGGATTTGCAAATAATAAATTTTACAATCATTGCTGCTGCATTAATTTTGTATTGCAAAGAAAAAATATAATTTGTACCAGAAGAAAAATGAAACAGCGTCTGTAGCAGAAGGCACTGTATTTTCAATATTGTTGAGTATCAGTGTGGCTCATTTATTAAATGATACCTTACAATCCCTAATTCCTTCAATATACCCGCTATTAAAGGAATCCTTTCAGCTTAATTTTACACAGGTAGGCCTTATTACACTTACTTTTCAATTGGCTGCCTCATTTTTTCAGCCATTTGTAGGATGGTACACCGATAAAAATCCACAACCCTATTCTCTGGCTATTGGTATGACATTTACGCTTGCAGGATTGTGTTGTTTATCGCTGGTTACCCATTTTAGTGGTGTTTTAATTTCAGTGGGTTTAATAGGGATTGGGTCATCAGTGTTTCATCCCGAGGCCTCAAAGGTAGCCTACATGGCATCTGGTGGTAAGAGAGGTTTAGCACAATCAATCTTTCAGGTAGGAGGCAATACTGGTAGTGCTTTTGGCCCCTTGCTGGCAGCAGCTATTATAGTGCCCTTTGGCCGCTCTTACATTTTATTTTTTTGCTTACTGGCTCTTTTTGCAATTATATTACTTACACGGGTTGCAGCTTGGGCAAAAGCCAATGTGCAATTGATAAAACCAAAAAATTCAAAAGGCGCACTCCCTGATGGGCTTGTACTTACTAAAAGAAAAATTTCTATTTCTATTGCTATTTTGTTGGTACTTATTTTTAGTAAATATTTTTATTTGGCAAGCATTAGCAGTTATTACACATTTTACCTAATTCAAAAATTTGGATTATCTGTACAGTCATCACAGTTTCACCTATTTATGTTTTTAGCTGCCTCCGCCGTCGGTACATTTGTCGGCGGCCCCCTAGGTGATCGGTTTGGGCGTAAATATGTGATATGGTTTTCTATTTTAGGTGTGGCGCCATTTACCCTTTTACTACCTTATGCTAATTTATTTTGGATAGGTGTTCTCTCTATCGTTATTGCTTTTATTTTGTCATCGGCATTTTCTGCTATTCTTGTGTATGCGCAGGAGCTACTACCTGGAAAGATTGGTATGGTATCCGGCTTGTTTTTTGGTTTTGCTTTTGGTATGGGCGGCTTAGGTTCGGCAGTATTAGGCGCCTTGGCAGACCGTACCAGTATTTTGTATGTATTTCATGTTTGTTCTTTCTTGCCCCTTATTGGCCTTGTTACTGGGTTTTTGCCCAATCTTAAATCAGATAAGTATAGGAGTGCTTGAATTATTGAATAATGCATTCATTCGTTAATTCTAAAAAAAAAAGTGCCTGTTTACTTTTTGTTTTAATCCTAATACATTTTTTCTGATTAAGTTTTACAAAAAAAATTGATATCTGATTTTTTTGCATTAGATTTATTTATTATTTCAATATTAACTCTTGAAATAAATATTCTTCCAATATCATTTACGGATACCTGCACTTCTGTAAGCACCAATTTTTAATCACATTTTAAAATCATTTTATGAAGAAGTTTTACACTTTGTGTATGATCCTTTGTGGTATTTTATTTTCCAAAGATTTAAAGTCACAAGCATTTACTATTGATAATAACCACAGCCTGCATGGCTTACCTATTAATGGTAAATTGATACTCATAAGTGATCGTGACAGCCTTTTGTATTCCAGCACTGGCAGTACAGTAGCAGCGCCCTATGCTACGGTGAAGGCTGCCTCTGATGGTGCAGCCATTCTGAATAATAAACTTTATTTTCCGGGGATAGATGCATCGGGCGATGAACTTTGGGTTACTGATGGTACTACAAGCGGTACTTCTTTGGTAGCGGATATAGCGCCCGGTTCTGATAGTTCATTTCCAAAAGATTTTGCAACCTTTAATAGTAAAATATATTTTACTGCTACCACAGTTGCCAATGGAAGGGAAATGTACAGTTATAGCGGAAGTGGCTCGCCTACGCGTATTACAGACCTTAATCCAAATGCTGGCGACGGTTTTTCAAATCCTCAGTATTATGTAAACAACGGTTTGTTGTACTTTGATGCTTTTAATGGAACAGTTACTTCATTGTATGTTATGAATGCTTCCTCAGTTATTACCAAGATTTTTGATTTCCCGGCCAATTATTCTTTGCATAGTTATAGTGAATTAGGAAATACAGTTTATTTTATTTTGACAGGAAGCCTGTATGATTTTAATATATATAAATCCAATGGAACAGCGCCCGGCACTTCGCTTGTGCACTCATTCCCTGCTATGTATTCTAGTAGTTTTGCTCAAATGGTGCCATTCAATAATAAATTATTTTTTGCCGCTGCTGCTTCATTGGGTGATTATGAACTATGGAGTACTGATGGTGCCACTACTGCCTTGGTGAAGGATATAGAACCAGGCACTACCGGTTCTAATCCTTTACTTTTTAATTCGGTGATTTTAAATGGCAGGTTGGTTTTTCAGGCCACCACCACTGCTGATGGTTCTGAGCTATGGGTTACTGACGGTACTAATGCGGGTACTCAACAGCTCATAAATATCAATACTGCCAGTGGGCAGGGATCCGATCCCTATTTAATGCCTGTATTTAATTATGAATTTTCATCTCTCAATGATTATAATTTTGGTTTTACAAGAAGTAGCAATTACAATGGTTACATCTTCTTTACTGCAAATGATGGAGTAAATGGAGTAGAGCTTTGGAAAACTAATGGTATAGTAGGGGGCACATCAATGGTGAAGAACATTAACCCTTCTGGTGATGGAGTTTATTCCGGCCCTTATTTATACTCCAGTTCCGGTTTATTGTTTGCAGGAGATGATGGATCTGGTAATGACCCGTGGATAAGTGATGGTACATCTTCAGGCACTAAGGCTGTTGCCAATCTCAATTCCTCTGGTAATTCTAATCCTGAATATGAGTTTCTTTGGAATGGCGATGTGTATGTTTCTGCTACTAATGGCGATGATGCTACCTATACAGATTATTTTAAATTGTCTGGCCCTTATGGTTCCCTTCCTGTAAGCCTAAGCTCATTTACGGCTGAAGCTCGTGAATCACAAGTGATTTTAAATTGGACTACCTCTTCTGAATCTAACAGCGATCATTTTGAGGTGCAGCGAAGTACCAATGGAAATGATTTCAATGCAATTGCAAATGTGGCTGCCGCCGGAAACAGTTCTACCTTACATGCTTATTCTTACAATGATATTGATGCTGCTAATCTGAGCGTTAACGAACTCTATTACAGATTAAACCTTGTAGATAAAGATGGCAAATCTGCAATGTCAAAAATTGCACGAGTTCACCTGAATGATGCGAAGCTGAAAGTTCAGTTATATCCCAATCCGGCTCACAACCAATTGAATATAAATTATAGTTCGCCTGCTGCCACTATTCAATTAAGAATTACAGACCTAAATGGAAAACAGATTTTAAAAACTGAACTTCCTGCAGCAGCAAATGGGCTTAAACAATTGGATATTTCTTCATTTGCTACCGGAACTTATTTCGTTCAATTACAAAACGGTAATGTAATAAAGACAGAAAAATTTGTAAAGAAATAAGGAAGAAATAATCACCGGATTATTGAATTAAAAAAGTGCGGCATTAGATATACCGCACTTTTTTAATAAATGTATTTTAGAAATGGCGGCGATTACAATTGCAGCGCCTGATTCATATTTCTGCCTGCATCTGCACTTTTATCAAAGGCCGCCTGCTCTTCCTCATTTAGTTTTAGGTCAATAATTTTTTCCCAGCCATTTTTTCCTATTACTACAGGTACGCCAATGCAAATATCTTTGTGACCATATTCACCATCAAGCATTACAGAGCAAGGAATTACTTTTTTTTCATCGCGCACTATAGCCTCTACTAAGGTAGCTCCTGCAGCGCCAGGCGCATACCATGCACTGGTACCCAATAGTTTGGTAAGTGTAGCGCCTCCTACCATTGTATCAGCAGCTACTTTTTTTAGCGTAGCATCATCCAATAGTGTGCTTACAGGGATACAATTTAAGGTAGCAAGCCTTGTAAGCGGAATCATAGTAGTATCACCATGGCCGCCAATTACCATAGCATGCAGGTCTTGCATAGAGCAATTAAGCTCTTGTGATAAAAAATATTTAAAGCGGCTGCTATCTAATAATCCGCCCATACCTATGATTCTATTTTTAGGTAGGCCACTTGATCTTAAAGCCAGATAAGTCATAGTATCCATAGGGTTGCTAATTACCACTATGATTGCTTCGGGCGAATGTTGTAAAATATTGGAAGTAACATCCTTTACAATTCCGGCATTGATACCTATTAGTTCTTCGCGTGTCATGCCTGGTTTGCGCGGTATTCCTGAGGTTATCACTACTACATTGCTACCTGCAGTTTTTTTATAATCGTTGGTGCTACCTATGATTTTTGTATCGCTACCAAGTAGCGCTGCACTCTGTAAAAAATCCATTGCTTTGCCTTCCGTTATGCCTTCTTTAATATCCAGCATTACTAATTCTTCACAAAGTTCTTTGCGGGCAATGTTATCTGCACAAGTGGCACCCACCGCCCCTGCACCAACGACTGTTACTTTCATTTTATTGATTTTTTAATTGATTATTTTTTTACAAAGATATGAAATGAGATAATGTGCCATTTTGAAAAATTTGAAAATTAGCCGGAGGCCTAAATAAATGTATTGTGTAAATTTATTCGGGCTCGATCTATTAATTTTTTAAAATAGTAATAATAAAAGGACTCATTTGCCTAAAGAAGGGGAAATGGTGAAACTATCTGAATCAACCAGCAAATTATTTAGTCAATTTTTATATTATTACAGCAAAACTTTAGAGCACTTTTATCAGATCTTCAATTTTGACAGCACCTTCAAAAGCCTGCTTGAATTTACCTTTTTGATAAATATACATGGAAGGAAAATTCTGTACTTTAAAAAATACAGGGAAGAAAAATTTAGTATCACGCCCCATCACTATCTGCGGGTATGCATCTATGTGATACCGGTGGTAAAATGCCAACATTTCATTATAAGGCAGGTAGGTTACCATTACTATTTGGGTGTTTTTAAATTCTTTTATTTTTTGCAACATTACTTCTGTCTCGTGTTGGCAATGGCCACATTCGGGACTGAAAACAAAAAACATAATATTCTTCTTCTTATTAAGATCATTTCTGGTGAATGCTGTACTGTCGGGGGCTTTATAAATAGTGAACTCAGGCACATTCGGAAATCGAAGATATACAGGTAATGAGGCAGTACTATCGCTGTTTTGTGCAAATGAAGTTGCCAGAATACAGTTTGTAATTAGAATCAGGAATATGCGTTTCATAAATTGTAGGCAATTAAAAATGCTAAACTAAGCAATCATTTAAAGAAATTAATTGCCATATAAAATATTTAACATGATCGTTTAAAATTGGCGGAAATATTGTTTGCCAATGAAAGCTATTTTTTAGGGACAACAATAGAACTCCTAAGAATTTAAACAAATATGAATAAGCAGTTAAATAAGCAAAACAAATAAATTACCTTTGACGCCAAAAAAAACTTTTTATGGCTTCAACATCTGACATTAGAACAGGATTGATATTGAAAATTGATGGTAACCTTTACACCGTGATTGAATTTGGACAAAACAAAACAGCACGCGCTGCTGCTAAAGTTTGGGCAAAGCTGAAAGGGGTAGATAATGCACGTACAATAGAACAAACCTGGAATAGTGGGGAAACAATTCACCCGGTGAGAGTAGAAAAGCGTCCCTACCAGTTTTTGTTTAAAGACGATACAGGGTACACCTTCATGGATACCGAAACGTATGAGCAAATATCTGTGGCACCCGAAATGGTGGATGCTCCCCAATTTTTGAAGGATGGACAGGAAGTGTCTGTACTGATCAATACAGAAACAGACCAACCGATGGGTGTGGAACTGCCAGATAAGATAGTAATGCGGGTAACCTATAGTGAGCCCGGCGTGAAAGGGGATACTGCTACACGTACATTAAAACCTGCAACCGTGGAAACCGGTGCCACAGTGAATGTGCCATTATTTGTAAATGAAGGCGAGCTAATAAAAATAAATGCCAAAACCGGCGAATACGTAGAACGTGTAAAAGAATAAGGAATATTGTTCACATGCTTTTTTATAATCTTACCTTACCTTAGCTTTCTTTTTAATTCATTTTAAAATTAATACATCCAATATGGACATCAAACAAATTCATGAACTGGTTAAACTGGTCAATAAATCAAATATTGGCGAATTAAGTATAGAAAAGGATAATTTTAAACTAACGATAAAACAAAAAAAGGAAGCTGCGGTAACTTATGCTGCTCCATCTGCTGTTCAATTACCGTCTCCACAACCGGTCTTTACTCCACCAACAACACTACCCGTTGTTGATAAAGTTCAACCTTCAGAAAGTGCTAAAAGTGAGAAAATCTATACTTTTAAAAGCCCAATGATAGGCACCTTTTACAGGCAAGCAGGCCCGGGTAAACCTATATTTGCAAGTGTAGGTGATGAAATAGAACCAGGCAAAGTTTTATGCATTATAGAAGCCATGAAATTATTCAATGAAATTGAGAGTGAAGTTTCTGGTACTATTGTGAAAGTTTTAGTTGATGATGCTTCCCCTGTAGAATTTGATCAACCACTTTTTCTGGTGGAATTGAAATAGATTGAAGTGTAAATTTTCGAAATTTCAAATTATATCCTTTGTTTAAGAAAATACTCATAGCCAACCGTGGCGAAATAGCTTTAAGAATAATAAGAACCTGTAAAGAAATGGGCATCAAAACAGTGGCCATTTATTCTACAGCAGATAAAGACAGCCTGCATGTAAAATTTGCGGATGAAGCAGTTTGTATAGGGAAGCCGGCCAGTGCTGATTCCTATCTGAATATTCCACACATAATGGCCGCAGTAGAGATTACCAATGCAGATGCCATTCATCCGGGATATGGATTTCTGGCAGAGAATGCAAAATTTGCTCAGATATGCAGCGATCACAACATTAAGTTTATAGGCCCTACACCGCACATGATCAATATGATGGGCGACAAAGTAACGGCCAAAGAAACCATGATTAAGGCTGGCGTGCCTGTAGTGCCAGGTGTAGAAGGCTTATTGGAAGATGTAGCGCATGCTAAAAAAAGTGCTGCTGAAGTAGGTTACCCTGTCATATTAAAAGCCACTGCCGGTGGCGGAGGCAAAGGTATGCGGGTAGTATGGAGTGAGCATGAAATTGAAAAAGCATTTGATACAGCAAAAGCAGAAGCTGCAGCATCTTTCAAAAATGATGGTATTTACATGGAGAAATTTGTAGAAGAACCTCGTCATATTGAAATTCAAATTGCTGGTGACCAGTTCGGAAATGTGTGCCATTTGAGTGAAAGAGATTGTTCCATTCAGAGGCGACATCAAAAGTTAGTAGAAGAGTCCCCATCGCCCTTTATGACGCCTGAGCTTAGAGAAAAAATGGGCGCTGCTGCTATCAAGGCTGCATCGGCTATTAACTATGAGAGCGTAGGAACAATAGAGTTTTTAGTGGACAAAAACAGAAACTTCTATTTCATGGAAATGAATACCCGGATTCAGGTAGAGCACTGTGTTACAGAAGAGGTAATAAATCATGATCTTATAAAAGAACAAATAAAAATAGCAGCAGGAGATAAAATTTCTGGGAGAAATTATTATCCTGAAATGCACGCTATTGAATGCCGCATCAATGCAGAAGATCCCTACAATGATTTCAGGCCATCACCCGGTCGCATCACCACCTTGCACACCCCCGGCGGGCATGGAGTACGCGTAGATAGCCACGTTTATGCAGGGTATGTAATTCCGCCCTATTATGATAGTATGATTGCAAAATTAATTGCCGTAGCTCAAACGCGTAGTGAAGCTATAGATACCATGAGCAGAGCCTTAAGTGAATACGTGATAGAAGGAGTAAAAACTACTATACCTTTCCATCTCCAACTTATGCAAAATGAAGATTTTAGGAGTGGAAACTTTACTACAAAGTTTTTAGAAAGTTTTAAAATGCAATAATCACGGTTTGTTTTTTTGCTCTTCGTGTTGTTTATTTTTCTATTGGACTATTTGCAAGGCAATTGCGCAAATTGAACACTAAAACTATCATAACAATCAATCACCAATTTATACCGGCTATCGCTTTTTTCCCAAGCCAGTTTTATAAATGAAATAATTTTTTTAGGGAAAATAATCTTGTAAAAGGAATATCCGCTTGTGGGCGATGTCGTGCAAGACTTTATTAGCGTGCTTTTATACTTATCTATTGCAAGAATACTATCCAAAATCGGAGGAGCAATAAATCCAGAAAGATACGGGCTGGTTAAATTAAAATTATCAAACCCAGACCTGGCACCGCGCAATATGAGATTCCAACGAGAAGTGGCATCAAGGCTACTTTGCCCTTTAATTGTTACCAGTACAAGTGCTTTTTTAAAAAAATTAATGGACATATCATTGCTCATTTCCAGTTTTTTCGAAGTCCAGTGGATGGTTTGCTCATTGGGCTTTTTTAAATTCCAATCTCCTACAGTTTGATATTCTGTTGAGTCTTGTATAAGGGCATTAAGTAAATTGGAAAGTTCAATTCTTTTTGTTTGTGAAAAAGTTTGAAAAGAGCAACACAAAAGTGCTAGTAGGGAAAACATTGCTTTCATTAGTTTTGGTTTAGTTTTTTGTAAAAAAAGTGTAGCCAAGGCAAGCAAGTTCCTGCAAAGAAATATTGGAATGATGAAGTTAAAATATTTATTTGAATTATTACCTTAACGCGTGTCAACTTTGGGGTCAGTGCAATTCCTCACAATACACCCGCGTAGGTGTCAAATAATTTCCTGTAGCTTCTCTATTACATAATCTACCTCTTCCTTAGTATTGTATTTGCTAAATGAAAACCGCACGGTTACCTGATTGGGGTTATGAGATATGGCACGTATTACATGACTTCCGTTTTCTGCGCCTGATGTACAGGCACTTCCGCCACTGGCACAGATGTTATTAATATCCAGATTAAATAACAACATTTCGGATTTTTCAGTTTTTGGAAATGCTACACTCAGCACAGTATATAAACTTTCACCGGTTGGATCGCCATTAAAATACACACCCGGAATTGTTTTGGATAATTGCTGCATCATATAATCCCTTACTTCCTTTATATGTGCGCTTTCTTGTGTCATGCCTTCATTGGCAATTTCTAACGCCTTTGCAAAACCTACAATACCGTAAATATTTTCTGTGCCTGCACGCATATTCCGCTCTTGGCTTCCTCCATTAATCAATGGATGTATTTTTATATTTTCATTTATATATAAAATTCCTACTCCTTTGGGCCCGTGAAATTTGTGTCCGGCACCGGTAATGAAATGGACATATAATTTTCTTAGATCAATCGGGAAGTGCGCAAGGGTTTGCACAGTATCGGAGTGAAATATTGCATTGTATTTTTTACAAAGAAGCCCTACTTGCTCTATGTTGGTGATAGTGCCTATTTCATTATTTGCATGCATCAACGTAACAAGGCATTTTTCCTTTGAAGATTTTAATAAATGCTCAAGATCTTCCAGATCCACGTGCCCTTTTTCATCCACTTTTACAAACGATAATTTTGCCTCTCCTGTTTTTTGTAAATGTTCTACACAATGCAGGGTGGCATGGTGTTCTATAGGCGAACTTATTATATGGCGGCATTCCAGATCATGTATTGCAGCACTTATTGCAGTGTTGGTGCTTTCAGTTCCTCCACTTGTAAAAAAGATTTCGGCAGGATGTGCATTTAATATTCTGGCTACAGTTTTTCGGGCGCTCTCTATGGCCATTCGGCTTTCTCTTCCATAGGAATAAATAGAAGATGGATTACCGAATTTTTCTGTAAAAAAAGGTTTCATGACTTCAAAAACTTCTGGGTCAAGAGCGGTAGTAGCAGCATTGTCAAAATAAATTCTTGAAGGTGTCATGTCGGTTTTATTTAAAAAATTAAAAAGATCAAAAAAAATCTTACATGGACTCATTGATGTCCTGCATAATTTTCTTCGCAATGTTTTCGGCAGTAGTTTCAAAATTGCTTTCGGAATATATGCGTATAATTGGCTCAGTATTACTGGTGCGAAGATGTACCCAATCGGTTCCAAACTCTATCTTTAAGCCATCCTCAGTATTGGTAGGGTTATTCTTGTATTTTTCTTTTATCTTATTAAAAAGCTGTGGTACATCTACCTCTTTTGAAAGTGTTATTTTATTTTTTGAAATAAAATAGTCTGGAAAATTTCCTCTAAATTTTTTGATGCTTTTTTTTGAGTGCGCCAGATGAGTTAGAAAAAGAGCTATACCTATCAGCGCATCGCGGCCATAATGAAAATCAGGTACTATGATTCCGCCATTACCTTCGCCGCCTATTACTGCATTTACTTCCTTCATCTTCGCTACTACATTTACTTCGCCTACTGCAGATGGAAAATATTGGCCACCATGTAATTGTGTAACTTCTTTCAATGATTTAGTAGAAGAGAGATTGCTTACCGTATTTCCTTTGCGCTTACTTAATATATAATCAGCCACCGCTACCAGAGTGTATTCTTCGCCAAACATGCTGCCATCTTCACATACAAAGCAAAGGCGATCTACATCAGGATCTACTGCTATACCTAAGGAAGCCTTTTGGGAGACTACCTCATTACTTAAGGCCGTCAGGTGCTTGGGTAAAGGTTCCGGATTATGATCAAACTTTCCATTGATCTCACCATTTATAACGATCACTTCTTTTACGCCTAATTTTTTCAACAATGCCGGCACATATAATGCGCCAGAGCTATTGATGGCATCTACTACAATTTTAAATTTTGATTTTGATATCGCCTCCACATCTACCAAAGGGTATTGGCATACTGCATCTATATGAAAATCAAGATATGCTGATTTCACTTCTACCTTACCCAAGTTAGTTACCTGCTGAAAAACAAAATTTTCGCTTTCTGCTATTTTTAAAACCTTTAAGCCATCAGCATTATTTAAAAATTCACCTTCAGCATTCAATAATTTTAAGGCGTTCCATTCTTTAGGGTTATGGCTTGCAGTTAAGATAATACCCCCGGCAGCCTTTTCATTTTTTACCGCTATTTCCACAGTTGGGGTGGTGGTAATGCCCAAATCTATTACATGAAAACCGCATGCAACCAGTGTAGAAACACAAATGTCGCTAACCATTTTTCCGCTCATACGCCCATCTCTGCCTACCACTATTTTGGAGTTATTGGTTTCTGCCAGAAATGCAGCAAAAGCTGCTGTGTATTTTACAAGATCTAAAGGGGTGAGATTTTCGCCAGGTACGCCACCAATTGTGCCGCGAATACCGGAAATACTTTTTATTAATGCCACTGTAACTTTTTTTTTGCCTCGGCAAAATTACAATAATTAAATAATAGGAATGGAGCATCTTTAAAAAGGGGACATTTCAATTTATCGTATTGACATACTTGCTTGTGGGCGGTGAAGGACATCGCCCATATCGCACCGCCCACGGCATACTGCCATGGTTGTTGTCCTTCATCAAACGGCAACAATTTTAAATGCACCCTTTAAGAATTGGCCAAAGTAGTATCAAGCAGGCATTAGGTTCAAAACAGTTATTCTCTTCTTTTTAATTTGGAATGATTTTAAAACTGAGGCAGCTAAAATGAATATCAATTTACTATTTCTAAGATTTTATCTTTGTGCAAAATGGCTTCAATGGTTGATACTTTACCTTGGTTCAAAGAATGGTTCAATTCGCCCTACTATCACAAATTATATTTTAAAAGAGATGAGGCAGAGGCCGCTGCTTTTATAAACCGGCTGGTACAATACCTGAGCCCACCGGCTCAGGCAAAAATGCTTGACGTAGCTTGTGGCAAAGGGCGCCATTCCATTCAGTTGGCTTCTAAAGGGTATGATGTTACCGGAATTGATCTTTCGGAGGATAGTATTAAGGAAGCGAAAAAATCGGAAAATGATCACCTACATTTTTTTATTCATGACATGAGGCTGCCTTTTTGGATCAATTATTTTGATTATGGGTTCAATTTTTTTACAAGCTTTGGATATTTTAATACCCGGCGTGAAAATGATAATGTGATCAATACTATAGCACAATCTTTAAAGCCGGGTGGTTTTTTCATAATGGATTACATCAATGTACACTATGCTGAAAATCATCTCATTCATAAATCCGAAAAGGTGATTGATGATGTAAACTACTATATCACCAAATGGTTTGATGAAACCCATTTCTATAAAAAAATTATAGTGGAAGACGATACTTTAGAAGCGCCAATTATCCATCAGGAAAAGGTGGCTAAGTTTACTTTAGGCGATTTTACTGAAATGTTTTCCTATCAGCAGCTTCAGGTAAAAGAGGTATTTGGAGGATATAATTTTGAAAAATACCATCTGGTAAATTCACCTCGCCTGATAATAATTGCTGAAAAAATTAAAGCAAAAATATAGATAGGCTACTTTTGATTGTGTATAAATATTACACTTCCGCTTTTGCCTAAATCTGATTCCATTCTTACCTCGTAGCGTTTATCGCCATCTGTTACCACCATAAGGGCTGTATTGGGTGGTATGGTACCCAGATTGTCTGCATACATAGTTACTATATTTTCCTTTACTTCAGGATTTAGTGCCAATTTGAGAGTAACGGCCTTGTCTGATAATCTTTTGTGCGACAGCACTAATTTATTGTTGTAAAAAACAGAGATAGAGTCGCCATCTATTTCGCCATTATCATAAAAGTCTAACTGAAATACGGGTTGCGTTATAGAGATGGTTTTCAGAATATTTTTTTTGCGGTTTTCAAAGCCCTTTATCTCAGGTGCTGCATCTGTAATATGCGTACGGGATTTAATTTTTTCATTAGGGTTAAAATCAGGGTGGGTTAGTTCTTCTGAAGGAATTACCATTTTGGGCTTTTCAAGCGGGGCAGCCTTTACTATGGCATGCTGAAGATCCTTTGGTTTAGCTACAGTTTCTTTTTTGGGCGTAGGGACGGGGGTACTTTTATGAACTATTGAAGGCTTTATTCCAAAGGGTATATGGCTTACTATGCGTCTAGCCAAAATGGTAAAGCCACTTCCGCAGCCTGGTGTTTGCCCCGGTGCCGGTATCCATGTACCTTTCAGATATTCGGAATCGCTTTTATTATCTCTTTCATATTGTAAAATATGTACCTGAAAGCAATTATGAAAATCAGAGGGTGTATTATATTTTGTGCGCTCGATTTCGGTAACTACTATCTTCTTTTTTGCACGGTCGAGTGTACCCGTTAGGCGGCAAATGGTATAATATCTTTTCCCCAATTCATTAAAGTAAGTATAGGAGTAGCCACTTACGGTGCTTCCCACTGTAGTGAGTTCAAGAACGTACACAATATTGTCGTCATCTATCACCGAATAGGCATTTTTTGTTTCTTGAAACCCACCCTTCCATTGGCCATTAAAGTTGATAGCCGAGGCGCGCACTTTCTGTGCAAATAATGCCTGGTTTCCTGAAAAAAGTAACATTATGGTTAGTAAAAATTTCAACATTTTGCCATCAAAATTTTTAAATGATTGTTATTAATTGCGTATGTATTCAAAGGAATAACTTCTTTGTCTAATAGTTCGTTAAATTTGCCACCTTATTTTTTATATCAAATATTTTAAGATTTTATAAAGATGAATGTTACATTTCCGGATGGCGCTATTAAAAGTTTTGAGGAAGGTACTTCCTCATTAGATATAGCCAAATCTATCAGTGAAGGATTGGCTAGAAAAGCCATTGCTGCCGAGGTCAATGATACAGTATATGATATGACCCGCCCAATTAATGATGATGCTACCATCAAATTTTTAACGTGGGATGATTTAAAAGGAAAGGCTACCTTCTGGCATTCTTCTGCGCATTTGATGGCAGAAGCAATAGAATCCATCTTTCCCGGAGTAAAATTTTGGGTAGGCCCCCCTATAGAAAGAGGCTTTTATTATGATATAGATCTGGGGGATAATGTAATTACAGAAAGCGATCTGGGCAAATTGGAGAAAAAAATGCAAGAGCTGGCTAGGCAGAACAATCTTTTTATAAGAAAGGAAATCTCTAAGGCAGAAGCGATTAAATATTTTGGGGAAAAGGGCGATGAATACAAGCTGGATTTGTTAGCTGGATTGGAAGATGGCAATATTACCTTTTATTCTCAGGGAAATTTTACTGACTTATGCCGTGGCCCGCATATTCCATCTACAGGAATTATTAAAGGAATAAAATTAACAGGAATTGCAGGCGCCTATTGGAAAGGAGATGAGAAAAATAAAATGCTTACTCGTATTTATGGAATTACTTTCCCTAATCAGAAAGAATTAGATGAGTACTTGGTTTTTCTCGAAGAGGCAAAAAAACGTGACCACAGAAAAATTGGTAAGGAACTTGAATTATTTACCTTTTCTGACAAAGTGGGCTCCGGCCTTCCCTTGTGGATGCCCAAAGGTGCTATGTTGCGCCAAAGGCTTCAGGAATTTATGCAAAAGGCGCAAATTGAAGCAGGATACGTTCCGGTTATTACACCACACATTGGTTCAAAAAATTTGTATGTAACCAGCGGCCATTATGAAAAATATGGGAAGGATAGTTTTCAACCCATTAAAACCCCGGTAGAAGGGGAGGAGTTTTTCTTAAAGCCAATGAACTGTCCCCATCATTGCGAAATATATAAAGCATTACCGCGGAGCTATAAGGATCTTCCATTGCGCCTTGCTGAATTTGGTACCGTGTATAGATATGAGCAATCCGGTGAGTTGCATGGGCTTACACGTGTTCGTGGCTTTACACAAGATGATGCACATTTATTTTGTATGCCATCGCAGGTAAAGGATGAATTTAAAAAGGTGATTGACCTGGTATTGTATGTATTTAAATCACTTGAATTTAAGGAATTTACTGCTCAAATTTCTTTACGCGACAAAGAAGATCATTCTAAATATATTGGGAGTGACGAAAATTGGGTACTCGCAGAGAAGGCTATTGTAGAAGCAGTAGAAGAAAAAGGTTTGTCCAATGTGGTGGTTGAGTATGGCGAAGCAGCCTTTTATGGACCTAAGCTAGATTTTATGGTTCAAGATGCCATTGGAAGAAAGTGGCAGTTGGGTACTATTCAGGTAGATTATAATTTGCCTGAAAGATTCGAGCTTACCTATATAGGCGAGGATAACGCTAAGCACAGGCCTGTAATGATACACCGTGCACCGTTTGGGAGCTTAGAAAGATTTGTAGCAGTATTGATCGAACATTGTTTGGGCAAATTTCCGATGTGGTTGGTACCGGTACAGGTAAAAATATTGCCAATCAGTGATAAATTTTTGCCCTATGCAGAAAATGTTTTGCATCAATTAAAAAATAATGATATTCGTGCAGAATTAGACGACCGTAGTGAAAAAATAGGCAAAAAAATACGGGATACTGAACTGGCAAAAATCCCTATAATGCTTATTATTGGAGAAAAAGAGGTGAATGAAAATGTTGTTTCTGTACGAAGGCAGGCTAAGGGCGATGAAGGAGCTAAAACACTCAATGATGTGATACAAAGTATTAAGGAAGAAGTTGAAAATAAAATGTAAATTAGTAATTGAAAAATGTGAGTGCCTCATCAACAGTACTCACATCATAATTTTGTTCATTAAAAAAAATAAATAAATCTGCCTATTTAGAAGTATTGGAATAAGAATTGTTACTTTAGATATCAGTCAAAATAATCCGGTTTTAAAAAGGCAAAATATATTAATCACCTAAAATCAATTAATGGCATTTCCACCCCGGCCGAGAGGCGCATTTAATCCCCGTTTTAAAAAAGAACAACAACAGGAACACAAAACCAATCACATGATCAAATCGCCGACAGTTAGACTTGTTGGTGAAAATGTTGAAGTAGGAGTTTATCCAATAGCTGAGGCTCAGAAAATTGCCGACGACCTTGCGCTCGATTTGGTCGAGATTTCTCCGCAAGCCGATCCGCCCGTTTGTAAAGTAATAGATTACAATAAGTTTCTTTATGAAAAGAAGAAGCGGGAAAAGGATATGAAGGCTAAGAGCAAAGTTTCAGAAGTTAAAGAAATTCGTTTTACGCCAAATACTGATGAGCATGATTTTGATTTCAAATCAAAGCATGCGGAAAATTTTCTTAAAGATGGTAATAAAGTTAAAGCTTATGTTCAGTTTAAAGGAAGAGCAATCATGTTTAAGGAACGTGGTGAGTTGCTGCTTTTAAAATTTGCTGAACGCCTTGTAGAGGTAGGTACATTAGAAAGTATGCCTAAACTTGAAGGGAAAAGGATGTTTGCCATCTTTGCGCCAAAAAGCCAAAAAAAGAAATAAACATGCATGGCCTTTACACCAAAGGCCTCAGGATGGAATGTATAGAAAATGTGCATAGTATTTTTCATTATTGCTTGGTCTTTTACCCTAAATAGTCGTATTATTACCATAGGATAACTTAGGTAATTTTTCTGTTTGATTTCCCATGAGAATCTTGGAAATTTGCAGTGTTATTTAATCAATCAAGTAATTTACCCCATGAAACAAGATAATGAAGAAGTGATTAATGTGATGATTGTAGATGATCATGCGCTTTTTAGGGCAGGTGTAAAAACCGCCTTGTCTTCTAAAAAAGATATTAAAGTAATAGCCGAAGCAGATAATGGCCAACACATGCTTCACATGCTCAAGGCCATTCAGCCGGATGTAATTTTATTGGATATTCAGATGCCAATAATGGATGGTATTACCGCGCTTCCAGAAGTAAAAAAATTATACCCAAACATTAAAATTATCATGCTCACTTTATTGGACGACCAAAGTGTTGTAACCAAATTAATGGAGCTGGGTGCTAATAGTTTCCTGGTTAAAGTGTCTGATGCTGAAATAATTTATGAAGCCATAAAAGTTTGTCATCAACAAGAATTCTATTTTAATTCACTTACAAATAAGGCACTCCTCAATAATCTTCGCCACAAAACAGTTGTTTCGCCATTTGGGCAAGTAGCAGATGATACAAGGCTCAATGATAAGGAAATAACGGTGCTGAGACTGATGTGCGAAGAAAAAAGCACACGCGAAATTGCAGAGGCTGTGGACTTGAGTCCACGTACCATAGAATCAATCAGAGACAGGCTCAAGGCAAAAACAGGATCCAAAAGCACAGCCGGCCTAATTATGTATGCGGTAAAAAATAAATTGCTCGATCAAGAACTGTAGCCGTTGAGATCACTCCAAAAGTTAGATATTTACTCATTCATTTTTTATCATGAATGAGTTTTTTATTTTCAATGGTCAATTCTTTAGTAAAGGCAAACCCGTGATAAGTGCTGGCAGTGCCGGATTGCGATATGGCGACGGACTGTTCGAAACCATGCGCTTACACAAAGGCCGAATCCTGAATGTTGATTTTCATTTTGAAAGGCTCTTTGGCGGAAGAGCATTGTTGTTTTCTAAGCCTTCCAAAAGCCTGGATCAATTATTCTTAAAAAATCTAATAGCTGAATTGCTCAAAAGAAATAATCATCAGGGCGAGGCACGTATTAGATTAATGCTCTTTAATGGAGCAGGTGAAAATATTGACTTTAAAAATGATTATTCAAATTTTATAATTGAAACGTGGCATCTACCATGTGGTATTGCATTGAATGAAAGGGGCTTAGAAATAGATATTTTTCTGGGCGTTACAAAAGCTTGTGATCAATTTGCTAATCTAAAATCCAATAATTTCTTGCCATACTTGTTGGCTGGAAGGTTCGCAAAGGATCATCAATTAAGCGATGCTGTAGTCCTTAACTCTTTTGGCCGGATTAGTGATACATCTGTTGCCAATATATTTATGCTAAAAGGTAAGAGCATATTTACTCCTCCACTACAAGAAGGTTGTGTAGCAGGCACAATGCGCAGGTGGGTTTTGGAGAATTTATTATTGCCTGATTTAGTAATCAGTGAGAAAGAATTGACAATTGATGATTTACTTTTTGCAGATGAAGTATTTCTGACAAATGCAATACACCCTGTGAGGTGGGTGAAGAGGTTTAGAGAAAAAGAATTTACCTGTAATTTAATTCCAGAAATTTTTAAACAGGTAAAAGAAGGCATTTAATACAAAACAGTGTAAGGGATACTCCTTTTTTGCAATTGGATTCATTTATTTTTACATTACTGTTTACCTTTGCTCATTATTTGAATTTTTCATGATCTACCTCACCCGTATAGAACATTTTAACGCCGCACATAAATTATTTAACCCAGAATGGGACAAGGAAAAAAACGAAATGATATTTGGCAAATGCGCCAATGAGAACTGGCATGGCCATAATTATGAACTGCAGGTTACGATAAAGGGCGAGGTGAATGAAGGCACAGGCTTTTTATTTGATGTAAAGCAATTAAGCCTTCTGATAAAGGAGTATGTTCTTGAAGAAATAGATCATAAAAACCTAAATCTGGAGGTGGATTTTTTAAAAGGAAAAATGTGCTCAACCGAAAACCTTGCTATTGGCATTTGGAACAGATTGAAAATGTACCTGCCATCTGAAGTGATATTGCACAAAATAAAATTATATGAAACACCAAGAATTTTTGTTGAATATTTTGGTGAAATAAAATAAATGAGAATGGACAAGAGAGTCGCAGTTTATCGAAAAGAGCATTTTAATGCAGCCCACCGGCTTTTTAACCCCGCATGGAATAATGAAGATAATGCAAGAGTCTTTGGTAAATGCAGCAATCCAAATTATCACGGACATAATTATGAATTAGTGGTAAAAATTACGGGAGCCCCTGCCGCAGATACCGGATTTGTAATTGACCTTAAAGAATTAAGCGATATAGTAAAAGAATATGTGTTGAATAAAATGGATCATAAAAACCTAAACTTGGATGTACCTGAGTTTAAAAATATAAATCCCACTGTTGAAAATATCAGCATCATTATCTATGAATTACTCAGAAAAAAAATTGATTCAAATTTGGATCTTATGGTTCGTGTGTATGAAACACCACGCAACTTTGCAGAATATCCTGTAGCATAAAAATGGCATAAAATGGCATATAAAAAGATTGACCACTACGATGAAGACATTACTGATTCTTTAGTAAAAAACTATCATGAAGTATTAAAGTTAATAGGCGAAGATCCCGAAAGAGAGGGCTTGTTAAAGACACCAGAGAGAATTGCAAAGGCTATGCAGTATTGTACCAAAGGGTATAATATGGATGCCGCAAAAATTTTAAATTCTGCAAAATTTCATGAAGATGTAAGCGAAATGATCATTGTGAAAAATATAGAATTGTACAGTATGTGTGAGCACCACATGCTTCCTTTTTTTGGAAAGGCGCATGTAGCCTATATTCCCAATGGCTGGATTACAGGGCTGAGTAAAATCGCAAGAGTGGTAGATGTATTTGCCAAAAGGCTTCAGGTGCAGGAGAGATTAACTTCGCAAATTGTAAATGTAATACAAGAAACACTCAACCCGCTGGGAGTAGCTGTAGTAATAGAGGCAGAACATTTATGTATGATGATGCGGGGGGTACAAAAGCAAAGCTCCGTTACAACCACATCGGCCTTTACTGGAGAGTTCGAAAAGCATCCATCAAGAAGCGAATTTATAAATCTCATTCAGGCAGATCTTATTAAAAGAAGATAGTACACCAAAAAAATAAAATTAAATATATGAAGCATGCATTTGTTTTTCCGGGGCAAGGTTCTCAGTTTCCGGGTATGGGCAAAGAATTATATGATTCAAATACTGATGCAAAAAAAATATTTGAAACAGCAGATGAAGTGCTTGGGTTTAGCATATCCGAAATAATGTTTAATGGTACTGCAGAAGAATTAAAGCAAACTAAAGTAACACAGCCTGCCATATTTATACATTCAGTGGCAGCCTTTAAAGCACTTGCTACCAGCAGGCCCGATATGGTAGCAGGCCATTCATTAGGAGAATTTTCTGCCCTGGTAGCCAATGGCTGTCTATCATTTACTGATGCGCTTAGATTGGTATCTATAAGAGCCAATGCTATGCAAAAGGCATGTGAAATGAACCCTTCCTCAATGGCTGCGGTATTGGGGCTGGAAGATGAAAAGGTGGAGAAAATATGCTCAGGCATAAACCATGAAATAGTAGTGGCAGCTAATTACAACTGCCCCGGGCAAATAGTAATATCCGGCACAGTAAAGGGCATAGAAGAAGCGTGTGTATTATTGAAAGAAGCTGGCGCAAAGAGGGCTTTGGTTTTACCAGTAGGAGGTGCCTTTCATTCACCTCTTATGGAACCGGCAAAGCAGGAACTTTCGGATGCTATTGAAGCAACAGAATTTAAAAACCCATTTTGTCCGGTATATCAGAATGTAGTAGCAGTGGCTGTTACAGAGCCATTAGAAATAAAGGTAAATCTTAATGCACAGCTTACCGGCCCAGTAAAATGGACGCAAACCATACAACAAATGATTGAAGATGGCGCTGATCATTTTACAGAATGTGGACCCGGCAAAGTATTGCAAGGGTTGATTGGTAAAATAGATAAGATGGTGAAAACTGATGGCCTGGATTAATTGACTTTTGAGCACATGGAATTTTTAATGTGCATTTTTTAAAACCTGATAAATTAACCCGAAGAATCGGCTAAACCTATAAAAAAATAATAATTCTCGATTACAATTTATTTACACCTTACAGATCAACTGCCCAACTATGTTCATCTTTTTTTCTGAAAACGATCCTTTGAAGGTAGCGCCCTCCTGCCCGTAAAATATAAATTAGCCTAAATCCGGTATCATTTTATTGTTGTGTAACCTTTACCGAACATGGGTACTCTAATATTTCAAGAAGCTATAGAAAATTTGAAACTATTGAGATGGAATTTGAAAAATTTAGTGATGCCGAAGTGCTGAGCCGTATCGTAAAAGGTGAAAAGGAATTATACGAAATTATTGTGAGGCGCTATAATCCTGCATTGTATAAAGTAGGCAGATCGTACAATTATAGCCATGAGGATACGGAAGACCTGATGCAGGAAACCTTTATAGATGCCTATAAGAGCCTGAATAAGTTTGAAGGGAGAGCTACATTCAAAACATGGATTATTCGCATTATGATGAATAATTGCTATAGAAAAAAAGAGAAATCAAGTTTTAAAAATGAAATTAATAAAGAATTGAAAGACAACGCCACACCGATGTACAGTGATGCCGGGAGCGGAGCAGATAAAATTCTTCAGAACCGCGAACTGGGCGCCATCATTGAAAATGCACTTAGCAAAATTCCAGAAGATTACCGAATCATTTTTTCCTTACGGGAAATAAATGGAATAAACGTGGCTGAAACTGCAAGCCTTCTTACCATCAGCGAAAGCAATGTGAAGGCTAGGCTTAGCAGAGCCAAGGCGATGTTGAGAAATCAGATAGAGAATTCTTATTCAGCAGCAGAACTTTTTGAATTTAATCTTATCTATTGCGATGCGATAGTAAAAAATGTAATGAAAGCTATAAACGAAATATAATAGACCTATGCCTGAAACAATGAATATTGGCTTGCGCCTGTCAGATATTGATACACCACTTAGAGAAGATGCCTTTGTGTTAAGCAATGAAGAAAAGATAAAGGAAATTGAATTTCATTTTTCCAAAATAATGAATATACTTGGCCTGGATCTTCTTGACGACAGCTTGCGAGGTACTCCACACCGGGTAGCTAAAATGTATGTAGAAGAAATATTCAGCGGGCTGAACCCTCACAATAAACCGAAATTAAGCCTCTTTGAAAATAAGTATGGGTATAATGAAATGCTTATTGAAAAAGACATTACCTTATATTCTCAATGTGAACACCATTTTGTGCCTATCATTGGTAAAGTGCATGTGGCGTATATTCCTGGCAGACAGGTAATTGGTTTGTCTAAAATAAACCGGTTAGTTCAGTACTATGCCAAGCGCCCTCAGGTACAGGAGCGGCTAACAGTACAAATATCTGAATCATTAAAAAAAATATTGCATCATAATAATGTAGCAGTAGTAATAGAGGCCGACCATCTTTGTGTAGCATCCCGTGGTATTAAAGATACCAACAGTTTTACTGTAACAGCACAGTATTCTGGGGAATTTGAAAATGAAAGCACCAAAGCCGCGTTTTTGGCGCAAATTCATAATAAAAAATAAACTTTATTTTTCGGAAGGTTCCCAAAGTTCAATTTTATTTCCTTCTATGTCTAATATGTGCACAAATTTTCCGTAATCATAGGTTTCTATTTGATCTACTATAGATACACCTTCTTTTTTTAATTGATCTACTAAGCTAACCAGATCAGCTACGCGGTAATTGATCATAAAATCTTTTGAGGAAGGTTCAAAATATTTTGTTGATTCTGCAAAAGGGCTCCATTGTGTAGTGCCTTTTTTAGTAGAGTCATTCTCATCTTGCCACTCAAAGGTAGCGCCATACTCATTGGTATTTAATCCGAGATGAAGGTTATACCAATCCTTCATTTTGTTGGGGTCTTTACATTTAAAAAAGATGCCGCCTATACCTGTTACTTTTTTCATTTGATTTTTTTTATTTGTTTGTATAATCTTGTTAAATGAAAAACCAAGAAAAAAAAATGTTATGAGAGCGATTGTTATCACACTTACTTTTTTCATAATGGATTCATTTAAATAATAATGATTAAAGGTACTTGGCGAAATGTTTATCTCACTCTTCAGTTTTTCAACTGTTTCCTTTATTCAAGATAAGGTATTATGTATCGTACTTGATATTTTAATTTTGAATTAAAAGGTATTTTTCATTGAGATTTATTAATTCAATCCTTATTCATAATTTAGAAAGAAATGAACCATGTTACAGTTGATTAAAAATTACAGCCACTGATTTAGTAATGCCCAAGGGCTGCCGGATCGCAACGGTATCCTTTTTTTGGTGCAGGTATTTTTGTGCGTGGGCAAAAAAAGATACAAGTGAAGAGCCGGAACCGAAGGCCCGGAAATGTTACCCAAGCTTATAGCCCCGTATGTATTCTTTTAAATTATCTTTACCTTAATTTATGCATACTAAAGTGTTCAAATATATAGCTCGTAATTTCTAAATGGGCAAAGGACATTGTATGAAAAAACTAAATTTATTTACACATGAAACTGATTATTTTTCTAATTATGCTATTACCTGTAGTTACATTTTCGCAAATAAAATATCCTGAAACAAAGAGGTCTGATGTGCAGGATGATTATTTTGGTACGATAGTAAAAGACCCCTATCGCTGGCTGGAAGACGATAATAGTGCCGAAACAAAAGCATGGGTAGTAGAAGAGAATAAAGTAACGCAGGATTATCTATCCAAGATTCCATTTAGAAATCAAGTGAAGGATAGCCTCGAAAAAATGTGGAACTATACTAAATATGGGGCACCATTTAAAGAAGGCAACTACTATTATTTTTATAAAAATGACGGATTGCAAAATCAGGCTGTTCTATATAGGCAAAAAGGCCTACAAGGCAAGCCGGAAGTTTTTTTGGATCCTAATAAGATGAGCAAGGATGGCACAGCGGCGATTGGCACACCGGTATTTAGTAAAAGTAAAATTTATGCTGTATATCTTGAAGCGCAGGCTGGCAGCGACTGGCAGGAGGCTCATATATTGCGTGTAAGTGATAAAACACCCTTGAATGATGAAGTGAAATTTATAAAATTCAGTGGTACTTCCTGGAAGGGAGATGATGGTTTTTACTATAGCCGATATCCTGCACCAGATGAAAAAAATAAGTTAACAACCCAAAATCAATTTCATAAAATATATTATCATAAGTTGGGTACACCTCAGTCTGAGGATGAATTAATATATGAAGATAAAGATCATCCTTTAAGAACTGTTGGTGCAGGCCTTACGGATGATGAACATTTTTTGTTTGTAAGCAAAAGTGAAGGAACCAGCGGCGTAGAGCTTTGGGTAAAAAATATGAAGGCTGGAAATAATGCACCTTTTACCCTATTAGTGAAGGGGTTTGATACAGAATCTAATTTTATAGATAATGATGGGAATAAAATATTGGTTCGTACAAATACGGATGCCCCTAACTATAAAGTAGTGCTGATAGATCCGGCTAATGCAGCTAAAGAAAATTGGAAAACTGTAATACCCGAGCGCAAAGAGCTATTGGAGAGTGTAGGTACGGCAGGAGGAAAATTATTTCTAACCTACTTACAGGATGCTTCCAGCCGCGTATATCAAACAAGCTACAAAGGAATTTTGGAAAGACAGATAAAGCTGCCTGGGATAGGTACTGCAGGTGGATTTGGAGGCAATAAGGAGGACAAAGAAATTTTCTATTCCTTCACTTCATTCAATTATCCTCCAGCAATTTTTAAATACAATATCTCTACCGGAAGTGTCACTCTTTTTCGCAAGAGCGATGTAAAGATTAATACAGAAAAATATAAAACAGAGCAGGTATTTTTTACGAGTAAAGATGGTACCAAGGTACCTATGTTTATAACCTATAAGGGCACCCTAAAACTCAATTCAAAGAATCCGGTTTTATTATATGGTTATGGTGGATTTAATATTCCTATGACACCCGGATTTTCTATTTCCAATGCTTTTTTTATAGAGCAGGGTGGCATCTATGTAGTAGTAAATCTTCGTGGGGGAAATGAGTATGGTGAGGCATGGCATAAGGCGGGTATGCTTCAAAATAAGCAACATGTTTTTGATGATTTTATTGGTGCAGCCGAGTATCTCATTAAAAACAAATATACCAGTACAGAGAAGCTTGCAATAAGAGGTGGAAGCAATGGTGGCCTGCTGGTAGGAGCGGTAATGACACAGCGCCCTGATCTATTTAAAGTGGCTATACCGCAGGTAGGGGTGATGGATATGTTGCGTTATCATAAGTTTACAATTGGCTGGGCATGGGCTACAGAGTATGGCAGAAGTGATAAGAAGGAAGATTTTGAAAATTTGTATAAATATTCCCCATTGCATAATTTAAAGCCGGGTGTAAAATATCCTGCAACTTTGGTAACCACTGCTGATCATGATGATAGGGTAGTACCTGCACACAGTTTTAAATTTGCAGCAACCTTGCAGGCTGATAATGATGGGACCAACCCAACCCTAATACGCATAGAAACTAAAGCCGGGCATGGAGCAGGTAAACCTACCAGTAAGCAAATAGAAGAAGCAGCAGATATCTGGAGCTTTGTAATGTATAATTTAGATATGCAGTTTAAATAAAAACAATATGATGCCAACTAAAATAAAAAATAAAATAAAATCATTAATTCTGGTAATGGTGATGGCTTTTGTGGCAGCCTCTGTGAATGCACAAGATATAACCGGAACGTGGAATGGGATGCTGAAAGTGCAAGGCGTGAATTTGCGATTAGTATTTCATGTGTCAAAGCCAGATAGTGGCTATACTGCTACAATGCAAAGCCCTGACCAAGGCACTATGACCATTCCCGTAACTAAAACCACTTTTGAAAGGAGTATGCTTGCCTTTGAAATTAAAAATCTTGGAATACATTATAGTGGTGAATTAATAGGCGATTCAATAGTGGGCGTTTTTAAGCAAGGTGGAATGGATGTTCCGCTCACACTGCAGCGCAAGGCGGTAGCAAAGGCAGAGTTGGTAAGGCCTCAGGAACCTAAACTACCATATCCTTATAAATCAGAAGAAGTAGTTTTTAAAAATATTAAGGTAGGCATTACTTTAGCAGGCACACTCACTCTTCCTGCAAAGGGTAAAAATTTTCCTGTAGCCATTCTTATTACGGGCAGCGGCCCGCAAAACAGGAATGAAGAATTGATGGGGCATAAGCCATTTCTGGTGATTTCTGATTATTTAACTCGCAATGGCATAGCTGTATTGAGGTATGATGACAGAGGCGTAGCCCAATCTACCGGAAACTTTAGCGCTGGCACTACAGCAGATTTTGCTACTGATGTAGAGAGCGCTATTACCTATTTGAAAACTCGGGCAGAAATTAATAAAAAAGAAATAGGCTTGATAGGGCACAGCGAAGGAGGGGTAATAGCGCCCATGGTAGCTGCTCGAAATAAAGATGTAGCCTTTATAGTAATGCTGGCCGGTACAGGTATCAGGGGCGATAAATTAATTTTATTGCAGCAAGAACTGATTGCAAAAGCTGATGGGGAGCCTGAAAAGGAAATACAGGCATCGTTGAAAACCAATGCAGAGATTTTTAAAATAATTTTGAATTCAAAGAATGAAGCTTCATTGAAAACTCAATTAACATCCTACTTAAAACAGGTTATAAAAGCAGATACTACCAATAAACTGCCAGCAGGCACAACAGAGGAACAGTTTATTGCTTCAAAAGTAAAATCGCTAACAAGCCCGTGGATGGAATATTTTTTAAAATACGATCCCGCCCAGGCATTGCCTAAAGTAAAATGCCCTGTACTCGCTTTAAATGGTTCGCACGACCTTCAAGTGCCACCGAATGCTAACTTGCCTGCTATACGGGCGGCTCTGAAAAAGGGCGGCAATAAGAATGTAACCATCATAGAGTTGCCAGGGTTAAACCACTTATTTCAGGAATCTAAAACAGGCTCACCTACTGAATATGCAGAAATAGAACAAACGTTTTCGCCAAAGGCTTTGGAGGTGATGACACAATGGATATTAAAAGTGTCGGGAAGTAAAAGGTAAAAGTTCAATTTTTTTTCATGCAGATTATGGTAAAGCAGGAATAGAGATATGAAAGGCAGATCCATTGCCTGCCTCGCTCTCAACCCATATTTTACCGCCATGGCTTTTTATTATTTCTGAGGAGATGTATAGACCTACGCCTGAACCTGAATAGGTACTTACTGAACCACTACCATGGTAAAATCGTTGAAATACATTTTCAATTTCTTTTTCAGCAATGCCAATGCCCTGATCAATAACCACTACTTCTACATTTAGCCCATTTCTAAATGTTTTGATTTGTACATCTTTATTTTCGTCACTGTATTTTATTGCATTGCCAATTACATTGATTAATACCTGCTCTATTCTTTCCCTATCAGCATTCACCAGCAATTTATCGCTTGCTTTATCTAATATCAGATCATGTTTAATCGCAGTTTGCTGTAAGGTTGAAATAATTTCCTCAATTAAAACATTTATATCCAATTCAGAAAAATTTAATATTAATTTCCCCAATTGAATTTTAGAAACATCAAAAAGATTAGTGATCAAGCCAGCTAATTTCTGAGCTTGTGTTATGGTTTTCTTTACAAATGAAATACGTTCGTCGTCTTTCAACTGTATTTCCAGAATTTGCAAATTAGCCATGATTACAGTAAGTGGTGTTTTTAATTCATGGCTTGCCATTATCATGAACTCATCTTTATAGGTATTTAATTCCTGTAACCTTTGGGCAAAAAGCTGCCTTTCTTTTTCAGCTTTCACGCGTACTGTTATTTCATTTGCGATTTTGGAAGTTCCCTTTATTTTTCCCTTCTTGTCTTGCATTATGTACCAAATGTACTAAAATGGATAAGAATGTTTTTTAGTTTTGTTTTTTTGCATGGATTCTGATGGCTAATATTCTCATTTTAAAGAAATTATTTTTTTTAAAAAGTTGAACACTTTTACGGCTGGCTACGCTGTAAGTCGGGAAGCGATGGTTTATAAATAATTCACTAAATTCAAGGCTGGGTATTTAGAAATTGAAATCAAAAATCCCTTTCTTTTATATGGATTTTTTCAGAGACATTTGGTACGACTTTGGCGCAGTTTTATTAATATTGGTATTAATTTATGTTTATATCTTTTTTGATCAGATATCAGCATTTCAATTATTAATGTGGCTCAATCTTGCATCACTCTTTTGTCATCAGTTAGAGGAATACCGTATCGGCGGTACTTTTCCGGGTATGATAAACCGCAAGGTGTTTAAAAGTAAAATGCCGGATAGGTATCCGCTAAATACAAATACTGCATTTTTGATTAATGTAGTAGAAGGATGGCTTCTATATTTTCTTGCTGCAATATTTGCAGAAAAGGCGCCATGGCTTTGTATTATTGCCTTAATGATCTCTCTGGGAAATATCATAGCTCATAGTTTGTTTTTTAATATCAAGGGAAAGACTTTTTACAATGCAGGCTTAATCACATGTTGGATTTTATTTGCACCTTGTATCTATTTCTTTTTTAAAATAACGGTAGGCACAAATTTAATATCATTGCAGAATTACCTGGTTGGAATAACGTTGGGCATTGTTATAAATATTTTTGGCGTATTTAAAATGATTCAATGGTTGGCAGATAAAGACTCGAAATATATTTTTCCTCAGCGGAACCTATTGCCACAAGATAGAGGCAAATAGAAGCATCTTATTTTGATAATTTAATGAAGAGAAATTTTAAATGCGGGTACTGCTGCAAGTCTCTATTTATCTATCTAAAACCATCTTGCTAATGAAATTAATTATACAGATATTAAATACGTGATCATTATAAATTTATAATACAAGATTTAAATAGTATTTAACCTAAGCGGCCTTTTCTATCTGTATAATACCAAATAATACTTCAGCAGCTTTCTGTGGAATATTTGGTAATTAAAGATGGCAGAAATCAATTTTATAAAACATAAAAAAACCGCTCTCATGGAGAAAGCGGTTTAAGATGTTTATAAATTCAAAAAAGAGAATCTGAAATGCAATGATTCTTTTTACTGTTTGCCAAATTTAGCATCATGCTTTTTCATATTTACAAAATATAAAACCAGATGAAACAGTGCAAAGGCAATCGCAATAATCAATAAGGTATAATCTGCATCAAAACCTACAGTAAGCTGGTGAAGATAGCCGGCTACCAGAAGTAATAAAGAAAGCCCAATGCCTACCCAGCGCGCTGTGTGCATCCCTGCCCTGTTTACTGTTCCATTTCCCAAATGGCTATTTTTTGCTCCATATACAAGGTAGATATCCAAGCCAATCAGCATCCATACAAGTAACCTAATCCAGGTATCTGGCGGCAGAAAGACCATCATGAACAAGCAGGTAGCAATTCCTAAAATAGGGACAAGTGGTACCAGTGGCGTTTTAAATGCTCTTGGCAATTCCGGCATTTTTTTGCGCATTACCCAAATGCCTGCACATACCAGAATGAAAGCGAATAAAGTACCAATACTGGTCATTTCGCCAACTACTCGCGCAGGAACAAATGCAGCAAATAAACTTACAAAAATCATAAAGAGCAGATTGCTTTTTGCCGGTGTTTGAGTTTTAGGATTTACTACACTGAACACGCGTGGTATCAAACCATCTTTACTCATGCTGTAGAATACACGGCTTTGCCCCATAAGCATTACTAATATTACAGAAGAATAGCCACCAAGTATGGCCACCAATATTGCCCGGTTCAGCCATGGATAATCCGGATGTATTACTCCTGCTACATCGGGGTGTCCCATTTTTTCTATTGCCAGGGCTACAGGTGCTATACCATCCTGGCCTGCAAAGTTTTTATAACTGGTAACTCCGGTAAGTACATGGGCAAATAAAATATACAATATTGTACAAATAGCCAGCGATCCCAGAATGCCCCATGGCATATCTTTTTTAGGATTTTTGGCTTCTTGTGCAGCGGTACTTACAGCATCGAAGCCTATGTAGGCAAAAAACACAATAGCGGCCGCCCGAATAATACCTCCCCAGCCGTGCTCAAAGAAACTCGTGTGCCCGGGCTCGTTAGCCGGTATGAGGTAAGGGTTAAGATTACTTTCATTTATATATTTCCAACCTAATACAATAAATACAATTACTACAGATACCTTCAGAAATACAATGACTGCATTTACAAGGGCACTTTCGCTGGTTCCTTTCATTAATAATAAACTCATTAATACAATAATAAATACTGCAGGAAGGTTGATAATGCCACCATCCCATGGGCCTACAACTAATTGGTGAGGAAGGTGCACGTCAAATCCCTCTAAGAATTTTATCAGGTACCTGCTCCAGCTAATACCTACTGTAGCAGCGCCTACTGCATATTCAAGTACCAGATCCCAGCCAATGATCCAGGCAAGGAACTCACCCATGGTAGCATAGCTGTAAGTGTAGGCGCTACCTGCTACTGGTATCATAGAAGCAAACTCTGCATAGCACAGGCCCGCAAACAAACAGCCTATAGCAGCAATAACAAAAGAAATTGTAATGGCTGGGCCTGCATTATTAGCAGCAGCCAAACCCGTAATAGAAAAAAGGCCGGCACCTATAATGGCACCAATACCTAACGCTATCAATGCTAATGGGCCTAAAGTGCGTTTAAGGGTTGTATTTCCCGTTTCAGATGCTTCGGCCATTAAAACATCCATTGGTTTTCTCACAAACAAACTCATAGTGGAGACTGGTTTAGTAGTTAACTTTTAAATTACTGAATCGGAAAAGTAAGAAATAAATTAAAATGTGCGATAAAAGATTTTTAAATGGTCATTTATTTTTTAATGAAATTGATTTGAAATATTCTTTAAAGTCACAAATTCAGGGTAAAAAATTTGAAGGATTATTTCAATAAATCACCGAGTGAAAAAAACTGAACTGAAAGTCACAATTAATTTTCTATTCATTATTTTTACCACGATTTACTTAAACCAGTTTATGAATAAAAGGAAAAGTGCCATTCTTGTTTTTATAACGCTTACGATTGCTGCTATTTTTCACCTGATTGATATCTATAATTTTAATAGCCTGTCACCTGTGTTTCTTCGGGTATTGCGATGGATATTTATTGCCTCGTTAATACTTTTTGCAGTCTATAAGAAATCTTTGACTACCTGGATTTTGGCGAGTATGCTGATAGGTGTGGAGATTGGATTGGATTTTCCTGAGTTTGCAAAAAATCTGAAAGTACTGAGTAATATTTTTTTAAGAATGGTTAAAACGATCATTGCTCCAATTTTATTTTCAACATTGGTAGTAGGTATTGCCGGCCATTCAAATCTAAAGCAGGTAGGCCGCATGGGCTGGAAATCCATTTTATATTTTGAGGTAGTGACTACCATTGCTTTGATTATAGGTTTGATAGCCATAAATATTTCTCAGGCCGGTGTGGGCATTCATATTCCGCCTGGGTTTCATGAAGAGTTGCCGGTTACACACCCGCAAACGTGGCAGGATGTGATCCTGCATATTTTTCCGGAAAATATCATTAAATCAATTTATAATGGAGATGTTTTGCCAATTGTGGTCTTTAGTGTAATATTTGGTATAGCACTGGCAATGGTACAAGAACAAAAAAGGAAGCCCCTGCTGGACTTTTCAGAAAGTCTTGCTGAAACCATGTTTAAGTTTACTAATATCATCATGCATTTTGCACCTTTTGGCGTAGGTGGTGCTATTGCTGTTACTGTAGGGCATCTGGGAATTCCAATATTGTTTTCCTTATTAAAATTGCTGCTTACTCTATACGCTGCCTTATTGGTTTTTATCGGATTGGTTTTGTTTACGATTGCTTATTTCTTAAAAATACCTATCAGGCAATTTATAAAGGCTGTTTCAGAGCCTGTGTCTATCGCCTTTGCAACTACCAGTTCGGAGAGTGCATTGCCCATTGCTATGGAAAACATGGAGAAGTTTGGTGTGCCTCGAAAGATTGTGTCCTTTGTACTGCCTACCGGATATACATTTAATTTAGATGGAACAACTTTATACCTCTCCCTCGCAAGCGTATTTGTTGCGCAGGCGGCGGGTGTTCACATGCCCTTGGGAGCACAATTGATTATGGGCCTTACCCTTATGCTTACCAGCAAAGGTGTAGCAGGTGTGCCACGGGCTTCGTTGGTTATTTTGTTGGGCACGGTATCTTCATTTGGCCTGCCTGTATGGCCGGTAATGGCAATATTGGGAATAGATGAGCTGATGGATATGGCAAGAACCTCAGTAAATGTAATCGGAAATACATTGGCAAGTTGTGTGATTGCCAAATGGGAAGGCGAGTTTGATACGGAAAAGGCTTTGGCTTTTGTGCCAGATTAATTTAATCTATTTTTGGTAAGGGTAATCCTCTACTTATATTTTTATTGTAAAACAATATTTGAACATTTCATTTTAAAAATAGCACTTTGAGTTTCTTACATATTTTAGGCATACAAATTAAAGATCTACTAAATCCCCAATTTTATATTGATTATGGCGGACTTTGGATGATTCTTTTTATCGTATTTGCAGAAACAGGATTATTCGCGGGTTTTTTTCTTCCTGGAGATGCGTTGCTTTTTGTAACCGGAATATTTAGCGACCGGATTGTAGGCAGTGCATTATTTTATAGTAACAATCAATGGTTTGATCTGGGCGTGCTTTGGTTGTTGATAACTACGGCAGGCATTTTCGGGAATTTTGTCGGTTATTGGTTTGGTAAAAAAAGTGGCCCCTTCCTTTATGAGAGAAAAGATACTTTCTTTTTTAAGAAAAAATATTTAATACAAGCACATGATTTCTATGAAAAAAATGGTGGGTGGGCAATCATTATAGCACGATTTGTTCCTTTTGTAAGAACCTTTGCACCCATTGTTGCCGGTATCGTTTTGATGGAAAGAAAGAAATTTGCCTTTTACAATATCATTGGTTGTATGCTATGGGTGGGTAGTATGTTGCTGGCCGGTCATTTTTTGCAACAATTTGTAAAAAGTGAATGGGGGTTTGATCTAACAAAACATCTGGAGGTGATTGTGCTGATTATTGTGGCAGTTACCACATTTCCCGTTTTGTATAAAGTGTTTTTATCTAAGAAGAAACCCAAATCAATTAAAGACCCAGAGCAGCCCGCATTGTGAGGTAGGAATATGTAACAAGAAATGAAAAGGGTAGGGAATATTGTAAAACCCTTGCTATTTCAATTTTGTTTTTTTAGTAATTTATTTTTCAAATTTTCACCACTTTTTAAAAAATAAATTGCGCTGACTTTTAACTATATTTTTATTTTTCAATATTGAGTTTACGTGGCAGGTAAAAAGTTTTTAATAATCCGTTTTTCATCTATTGGCGATATAGTACTAACTACACCGGTAATACGAAATTTGAGAAAAGGATTTCCCGAGGCCGAGATACATTATCTTACAAAGAAGAAATATTACCCTATACTAAAGGCTAATCCATATATTGACAAAATAATTTTGTTAGAAGATGATCTGCCTGAGATAATAGAAGGTTTGAAAGAAGCACAATATAGTGAGGTGATTGATCTGCATCATAACCTGAGAACTATTCGAATAAAGAAATCTCTAAGAAAGATTCCATTTTACTCTTTCAAAAAATTAAATTTCAAAAAATGGATTTACACTAATTTTAAAATAAACCTGCTGCCACATAAGCACATAGTAGATCGGTATATGGATACCATAAATCATTTGGGAGTGTTAAATGACGGAAAGGGCCTGGATTATTTTATTGCAGAAGAAGACAGGATAAAAGATGAGGATATACCATTTTCTCATTCACTTGGCTTTGTGGCTTTAGTAATAGGTGCTGCGCATTTTACTAAAAGAATGCCCTTAAATAAATTGCAAGAGCTGGTGGTTAAGATTAATTTTCCAATAATACTTCTTGGCGGCAAGGAAGATGAGGAAATTGGGATGCAATTAGCTGCAACAGATGATGTGAAAATATATAATTCATGCGGTAAATTTTCTTTGAATGAATCTGCCGATATTATAAGGAGGGCTACACTAGTTATCAGCAATGATACCGGGCTAATGCATATAGCTGCGGCATTTAAGAGGGAAATATTTTCTGTATGGGGCAATACCGTTCCAGCCTTTGGGATGACTCCCTATTTTACTTCCTATCGTGATTTTCAGGTGAATAAATTATGGTGTAGACCCTGTTCCAAAACTGGCTTTTCCAAATGCCCCTTAGGCCATTTTAAATGTATGCAGCAGCAATCTACAGATGCTATTTCGCAGCAGGCAGTAGAATTTTTCAAACCCGGGCAAAGGTCGTAGGGCTTCTAATTTGTTATTTTATCTCATTGTTCGCTTCATTCTGCTTCCGCCCCGGTTCGTGTCCCACGAACCCGTGACAATTTGAAATGCAGCCTGTTCGATTATATTAACTTTCAATAAAAATCTCTGCTGTATAAGATTTTCAATCTATCAATAAATCGTTTGAGGTGCTCTCCATTTCAAGCTTAAATATAGATTGAAATAGAATTTTGCCAAATTTACCGACAGCCTCTAAGCTCTAAAAGAATGGAAGGGTAAAATATAAATTGCATTTTTAATTTGCTAAATTTATTTTTTACTCATCCTTGCCTCAGCCTTAACTTTTTATTTCAAAACGAAAACTCATTTTTACAGAACTATTTTCTGAAAAAAAAATGAAAAAATATTCCTTTGTAATTTTTATCATCAGTGCCTTGGTATTCAGTAATTCTATTAACGCCCAAAAGATAGCTGTAAGTGCTGCCTTCGAGCATCCGTCAAATAAAGCCAATTCGGATACCATTTATTATGTATTTAATCAAAAACTTAATTGGAGCGACTTTCAGGGCAAGCCTGGTACACAGTTTTCTGTAGGGGCAGTCACAGCATCTGGATTTGCTTTTCATTCTTCGATGGATTATTCTAACAATGTATTAAATATTCGTATTGGAGTTTATGCCTTCTTTACCAAGCAAGATTCATGGAAAAAACCGAATATCAACTCAGATTATCACCTTGAGCACGAGCAGCACCATTTTGACATTTCGTGCCTGGGCGCTCAGAAATTCGTGGAGGAAATAAAATCTGTAAAATTTACATCTCAAAATTATCAGCAACTTTTAGATTCTCTGTTTTCGAAAGTGTATGATGAGAATATAAAATTGCAGGATCAATATGACAGAGAAACAAAAAATAGCATAGATGTGAAAAAACAAATAGAATGGAATAAAAAAATATCAGATATGATAAGCAAGGTAAATAAGATGGGGTAATTCCCTACTTATTTGACTCATGCTGAAGGGGTTTGCACCCGGTGTTGATCAGCGTTAATAACATTGTGTGTGTAATTTTTACACATTAAATGATTTCTTTTTGGCAATTTCTTATTATTTCATTTTATATTGCGCTCTTAAACAATGATTTTAAGTACATGACGAGTTTTGAAAACTATCGCATTCCCTATGAAATTAATGAGCGATATCAAAAAAAGGTGGCCTATTTCTCTATGGAATTTGCAATACACCAACCCTTAAAAATATATAGTGGCGGTTTGGGATTTTTATCCGGATCTCACTTGAGGAGCGCTTATGAATTGAGGCAAAATTTAATAGGTATAGGTATCTTTTGGAAAGAAGGATATTATGATCAGGCACGCAATGCTGACCAGACACTTAAGGTTACTTGGGTGGAAAAAATTTATAATTTTCTTGAAGATACTGGTATTCGTTACCAGATTCAAATACATGATCATCCGGTATGGGTAAAGGTATTGTACCTAAATCCTACAACGTTTCAATCTGCACCACTATTCCTTTTAAGTACCGATTTGCCTGAAAATGATTATGTGTCGCAAACTATTAGCCACCTGTTATATGATGGCAATGCTGCAACTAAATTAGCACAATTTATTTTGCTCGGAGTAGGCGGCGCTAAGTTGATGGATGTATTAAATTATGATCCTGAGATTTATCATTTGAATGAAGCCCATGCCGTAAGTTCTGCATTTTATCTCTATAATAAATTTGGTAATATTGAAGATGTAAAAAAGAGGCTTGTTTTTACAACACACACACCCGAAGAAGCGGGAAATGAAAAACATGATATTTTTCTTTGCGAGCAAATGAGCTATTTCTGTGGAATGCCGCTGGATGAAGTAAGAGCTTTAGCTGGCACACATGATGATCTTTTTAATCATTCACTTGCTGCTTTAAGATTTGCCCATCTGGCTAATGGGGTATCCCAATTGCATGGTGAGGTAAGCAGGTCTATGTGGCGCCACTATGAGGGTATATGTGAAATAAAGGCAATTACCAATGCTCAAAATTTAAAATATTGGGCTGATAAACAATTATACAGAGCCCGGCACGAGCACAATGATGAATGGTTTGATGATCGTAAGCGGCATTTAAAGCAACGAGCTTTGGAAATTGTAGCCGACCAGACGGGAAAAGTTATGAGGCCAGATGTGCTCACTATTGTATGGGCCAGGCGATTTGCTGGGTATAAGAGGGCAGAGCTACTAACGAGGGATCATAAACGCTTTGAAGCATTATTGAATAATCCAAAATATCCGGTACAAATTATATGGGCAGGAAAGCCCTACCCGTTGGATCTGCCGGCTATTAATGATTTTAACCATTTAGTAAACTTAAGCAAGCAGTATGATAATGTAGCGGTATGCGTAGGCTACGAACTTACATTGAGCAAGCGCCTAAAGCAGGCGGCTGATGTATGGCTGAATAACCCTCGTGTACCGCGCGAAGCAAGTGGTACAAGTGGAATGACAGCGGCTATGAATGGCGCTGTAAACCTAAGTACTAACGATGGATGGATATGTGAATTTATCAATAATGGAAATAATGGTTTTGTTGTTCCCTCTGTTGATTATTTGAACATGGGAGTGGAGGAGCAGGACAATTACGACTTGAACAAATTGTATGAAATTTTAGAAAACGAAATTCTTCCACTTTATTATAATGATTACGATACATGGCGTCAGATAGTTAAGAATGGGATGCGCGATGTTCAAATCGCATTTGGAAGCAACAGAATGGCAGACGAATATTATGAGATTATGTACAAATAGTGAATATCTTATTTCATATTTCTGTTAATCTTTTTTATCCACTCCATTTATTTTTGTGAGCCAGAATTATAGCTTGCGCTTTAGTGTTTACATGCAATTTGTGATAAATATTTCCGATGTGCTTCCTTATGGTGAGTACACTTAAATCAAAAATTGAAGCAATCTTTTTGGCATCATAGCCATTGATGATGTGAGAAAGTATTTCTTTTTCACGGTTGGTAAGCAGTTGTGAGAAAGTATCCAGATCATGATTGGTTTCCTTTATAGATTTTTCTGAAATGCTTAATAGATGCAATGTTTTCCTGGCAATTGCAGGACTCATAGGAGCACCACCTATGGCCACCACATTGGTAATAGCATTGTGCAAGGCGATTGCATTTTCATCTTTTAATAAATATCCATGTGCGCCGGCTTTTATTGCTTCAAATATTTTATCATCATCATCGAATACGGTAAGAACAATAAAAAATATTTCAGGATATAATGCAGTTGCAAATTGAATAGCACTTATACCGTTCATCTGAGGCATTTCAAGGTCCATAAAAATTACATGGGGCAATTTACTTACAGGTAAGCCTTTTAATTGATCAAGGCAATCATCGCCATTCTCTGCAATGAAGCAGAGATCAAGGTCTTCAAATTCCCTGATCTTTTCAGAGATGCTGGATCGGTTTACAGCTTTGTCATCTACTATACCTATTCTGGTGATACTTGCCATGTGCATAGAATATGATTATTCAGATGGTTACTTTATGCAATTTCTAAAATTTATAGGCAATTCAACTACTCAATTTGGAGTATGTTGTGTAATGGTAATCATAGTACCCTTCTCATTTACTGATCCTAATTCAAACTGAAATCCAGATTCCTCCGAACGCGCTTTCATATTCTTAAGTCCATGACCCCCGGATAATTTATCATCTGTTTTGAAACCGGTACCATCATCAATTATCTGAATGATTATCTTGCTATTGCTTTTAATTATAATCTGAATTTTTGAGGCTTGGCTGTGTTTTAAGGCATTGTGAATAGCTTCTTGTACCAACCGGAACATATTTAGTGCATTTTGCGAGCCTATGCGTACATCATTTACTATTTGGTCTAATACAGAAATTTGAATCTGTCTGTAGCTTGGTTGAAGCTTGTTGATATAATTTTTTATTCGATCACTTATACCAGTAAGGGTAATATTGTCTTTATTTAAAACCCAAATTGTATCCCTTAGCGAGTTGATAATTTCCTGAGAATGTTGTTGTAAATTCCGAATAGATGAAGCGTTTTTTTTTGGATTGTCATAAGCTATTTTTTCAATATCTGCCCTAATAGCCGAAGCATAGGCACCTATATTATCATGTAGGTCTGCGGCTATTCTTTTACGTTCTTTTTCTTCTGCCAGAATGATAGCTTCTGCTGCAATATTTTGCTCTTCCAGGCGCGCCTTTTCCAACTTTATTTTATGCCTTCGATTATAATTTTTAAAGGCGACCCAGATAATTATACTGGACATTATTGCAAATAGAGCAGAGGCGTACAACCAATAGTTCTTTTTTAGTAAAATTAATTCCTGCTCAGCAATCTTCTTTTTATTTTCCTGAATATCAAACTGAGATTGCAGTGCTCTTAGTTCTTCAGTTGAGTTCTTCCTATTTATACTGTCTTTTACTTGAATCAACAGATGTAATGTTTCACCATATTTTTTGTAATCGCCTTGCACCTTATAATTCTCTGATAATGCACTGTACAACAAAAGTAATAAGGCAGAGGAAATCTTTCGTCCTTCGCACAATTCGATACCCTTTTTGCAAATAGCAATACCCTTTTCAGGTTGTTTACTATTGGCATAAAATGACCCCATTACACTCATATCTGAAATGATATATATCGTATCGCCTATGGTGTTTCTAATTTCTAAACCCTTGAGCAGGCTTTTCTCAGCATCTACGATATTATTTTGATAACTAAGTATTAGGCCACGAACCACCAGGCCTTGGCAATAGATAAAAAGATTCTGAACTTCTCGCCCCAATTCTATCACTTTCTGACTATAAAATTTGCAGGAATCAGCATAAATAGGATTGTGTGAGGATTGATATAGGTGAAGAAACGAAATGCTGATATTGACATTTAAAAAGCCCAGTACTTCTTTAAATTCCCTTGATAATTTTGTTGGAATATGCGCTACTGCCTTATGATACAGGTTAATCGTCTCCATATCTTGATTGTTGATCAGATAAGAAATGCCTATGGTTCTCTGGGCGAATAAAAGAGAAATTGTATCTCTTCTCTTAAGTGCTTCTTCGGCTAATTCGTAGTTTACTTTTAGAGTTTGCCTGGGCAGATTAATTCTATAATATGCATAGCCTTTGAGTTGAAAAAAAAGCATGTACGCTTTACTGTTAATTTTATCTTCCTTCAATAAATGAAGATATTTGTCTGCAATTTTTATGGCTTCATCTTCTTCGCCTTTATTTAATTTACTCCATGTAATATAATATTCTGCCATCACATTCTGAGGGCTTAAGGTATCTGGATATATTGTTTTTATTGCTGTGGCAAATTTGAAAAGAGAGTCAGCATTAAGCGAGTATTTTTCTGCACAAAGGTTTAATAGGGCTTCGGCCTTTTTTGCCGGCGATATTGCAATCGCAGCTTTTTGGCTCAGCGAATCAATAATTTTTGTTTGCGCATTCCCCTGTAGCGCTACAAGGCCAATAGTACAGTAAAATATATAAATGCTTAATTTCACTATGAACTATATTCAATTAGTTTGGTAATCCGGATAATATTATTCGTATTGTTTATTACCCAATATTGTTAAAAGATATATATAATTTTGCTTATAAAAAAGGATTTTTTAAAAAATATGGATAGGATTTTAGTCTGGCATGATTTGGAAACTGCGGTTAAAATAAAAATAGTTTATCCTTAAGTTGAAACGAGAAAGAAGACTCAAGGCTATAAAATACAAAAATGGGCATTTCGATCATTGCAGGGTAACAGCTTTTTATCTACTTTCCTACAATTATGGATATCTTTATTGAAACATTTTGCAAATGAAACTTTTGTATAAATAAAATTTTTTAAGGCAATAATTTGCAGTAACTAATACTTTCATTAATTAATATTTACCGAATGACCGCTTATGAAATAAAAAAGCCAAATTGGAAAATCGCATTAGGAATTCCTGGTATTATTTTTCTAAGTAGTTTCTTCATCTCGCTTACTAAGGTTTTCAAAAACAATAGTGAATTAATTTCTAAGGGCATTCTTATAGACATTCTGATCGTTGCACCAATAATTTATTTTTTCGCCATTAGAAAAAGTGATGTACCAAAGACTTCTGTATCCAGAGTTTTTATTTTAGGTCTTTTAGTCGCTGGCCTAATTTTAAATGCTCAAACTAATCCTATTCTGCATATTATTAAGACCTGGGTTTCACCTGTTATTGAAGCAGTAGTTATATTTTATTTAGCCAGAAAATTTTATGTTGCTAATAAAAAGACTAAGGCCGTAAATGGCAAGTCGCTAGATTTTTTGGTGCATTGCCGGGCATTGATATTTGAGGTAACAGGAAACAGGCATATTTCAAATATCATTTCTTCAGAAGTGTCAGTATTTTATTACGCCTTTCTGAGTAAAAAAGATAAAGCCATTGATTATAAAATTACATTCACTTCTTATAAGGAAAATGGTGTAATCACTGTATTGTGGCTTGTTTTATCAGTTTTCATAATTGAAACGGCAAGTGTACACTTATTATTAATATTGTGGAATAAGGTTATTGCATGGATAATTACAGCACTTAGTATCTATACCTGTATCCAACTGTTTGCACATATTAGAGCAATCAAAGCCAGACCTATAATTATAAATGGGGATGCTTTAGAAATTCATAATGGATTAGCAGGAGATGCTCTAATAAGGCTTGACAATATTGAATATTTTGAAATATCAAAGAAGATTCCACAAAAACGAAACTCTATTAAAGTTGCGCTACTTAATGGATTAGAAAATCATAATATAGTGGTGTATTTAAAATCACCAATAGAGGTAACAAAGTTTTTTGGATTAAGAAGGTACACTGATACGGTGTTATTTTTTGTAGATAAGCCTAAATATTTTTCAGATGCTTTGTCTTTTCAAATTGAAAAAAGGATCAGTTTGTAAAGCCGATGTTACATTTGTAATAGTCCAATTACCATTGTAATAAAACGACTGCATCATCAGCGCTATACCATGTAAGTATGAGTAATGTACTGAAAAATTTGTTTCCTGTTTTAGCTAAATTGATTCACTTTTTCTTAGGGATACTTAGCGATTTCCAATCTTCACCTTTCTGCATTTTTCCAATGTACAATATTTGGCCAAGATGTGCTGCATAATGGCCCAGTTGGCGATTAAAGGCTCCGGGAATCGTTAATGGTTGATTTCGGATTGTGATCGTAGCTGATATATTTACTTCATTTATTTTGCTCAGCGCTTCAAAAACACATGCCCATCCTTCATTCCACAATGTTATTATTTGATTTCTACTGAGTATAGTTGCTTCAAACTCTGCATCTCTTTCGCGCCATTCCTTTTCACCATCAGTGGTTAAAAAATCGGTCCATCTCGAAAGCATATTGCCATGCAGGTGCTTTACGATTGTAGCAATACTATTGCTCTCGCTATTGAAGGCAAAGTTTAATTGTTCATCATTTAATTGATCAAAGGTTTTTTCACCTAAGGCCTTATAATCATTAAACTCTTTTTTTAAACTGTCAATGTAAGACTGTAGCATAAATTAAATTGGTTTTCAAAAGTAAAGTGAATTTTAGAAATTATATCATCTTTAGGTACCAAATTGTATCATGGGCAATGTGGAAATATTATCGCCTTTGTACATTACACGGCATTCTTAAGTTCCACTCTAAAAAATTAATCTTAATCAATGTCAGGCCATCTTTAATGAGGCCACAGAATATTTACTTCACCCAGATCATGCAATCGGGAATCTATATTGAAAACTGATTTAACATTTTCAGGCGACAGAACCATGGATGGTGTGCCGGATTGGAATACTCTTCCTTTATCAATTAAAATTATTTCATCGGCAAAATTTAGTGCAAGGTTCAGATCATGTAAAATGGCAATGATTATAGTTTGTGGATCGCACATGCTTTTCACCTGCTTTAAAAAATCAAATTGGTGACGTATATCCAAGGCTGATATGGGTTCATCTAATAAAAGGATTCTACTTTTATGAGAGGTGCTCGGATAAATTTGAGCCAGTACACGGGCAAATTGCACGCGCTGTTTTTCGCCTCCTGAAAGTGTAAGAAAGTTCCTGTTTTTAAATGCTTGAAGCTCCTGAGAAATAATGATCTCTTCGCAAATGCGATGATCCTCTTTTGACGGATTATTTTTAAAATGAGGGTATCGGCCCATCATTATTATTTCATACACACTCATAGCAAAACTAATATCTACCTGCTGCGATAGAACAGCTCTGTATTTTGCATAATCTTCTGGATGGCCATAATTTACAGTTGCTTCATTGTATTTTATAAACCCCTCTGAAGGCCTAAGCTGCAGGCTGATCAATTTGAGTAAAGTAGATTTGCCTGCACCATTAGGGCCGCAGATCATGTAGCATTTACCCGGTAAAAATTTATAATTGACATCTTTGATCAACCATTTATTTCTAACTGCAAATCCGGCTTTATTTAACTCAATCATCGCCACCTCCTCTTTGCTGAAGTACATTATATTTTTTCAGTAGGAAAACAAACACCGGGGCACCCACAATGGAAGTAATGATACCAATAGGAATCTCTGCAGGAGCCAAAAATAACCTCGCACCCATATCTGCCAGTGTAAGCAATAAAGCTCCCATAAATATGGAAGCAGGAATCAGGCGCTTATTATCACTGCCAATCAAAAGCCGGAGAATATGTGGCACTATCAGTCCGAGAAAACTAATGACACCAACAAATGCAGTGGCTACAGATACCATTATTGTAGTTGTGATCAATATTCGTTTCTTTAATTTTTCGGCATCTATACCCAAGTGTAATGCTTCTTCTTCGCCAAGTATCAAGGCATTTAACTGTCGTGCATATCTAAAAGAAATAATAAAGATAATGGTAGCAACAAGGCCGGTAATCCCAACCTGGAGCCAGCTCGCACCTGCAAAACTTCCCAAATTCCAAAAGGTGATACTTCGCGCCTGCGGGTCACGGGCAATATAACTCATAAACCCTGTGCCACTTAACCCTATTGCATTTACTGCTATACCTACCAAAAGGAGTGATGTAATTGAAATATTCTTTCTTGACTTTGCAATGTTGTACACAAAAAATGTAGCAACCATACCGCCAATCAGCGCAACTACCGGCACTAAGAATGGCCCCATAAAACTCTTCATAGCCACATTCATTTTATCTGCCAGCACAAATACGACCGATGCGCCAAAAGCAGCGCCGGCACTTGTTCCTATCAATCCGGGTTCAACAATAGGATTGCGAAAAAGGCCTTGTAATAATACCCCCGACAATGCAAGGATACCTCCTGTGATGGCACATAATAGTACCCGAGGCAATCTTAATTCTATAAAAACACCCTGATAAATATTAGCCGGAGGTTTACCATGCACCCAGCCTACAATAGCAGATTTCATATCGGATAAAGATATGGGCACGGCACCCCAGGCGGTGGCCAATAGTAAAACAATTACTACCACAATAATCAGTGTAACAAGAAATAAATTATTTTTCAGATACATTTTCAGGAGAATAAAAAAGCTGCATCAATTTAAAAATATTTTGTCCTGTTCTTGGGCCAAAATAAACAAGGTCGTGTTCTTCATACCGGTAGATACGGTTATTTTTTGCAGCATTAGTCAAAGCTACACCAGGTAATTCTTTGAATTTTTCGGCGCTCCCCATTCTATCGAAACCAAAATCAGTAGCAATAATAATATCCGGATTGGCAATAGCAAGAGCCTCGGCACTCAATTGTCTGGCCCCTTTGCCATCGTATGTTGCTACTTTGCCACCTGCATATTTGATCATTTTATCGGCAATACCGCCGCGGCCAGTCATTACAAAGTAGGCATTAGTAGCTCTACCAAACTGGATAACCATTACTGTGGGCGTGTCTTTAATGTTAAAGGTTTTCAATTTTGAAGGTATCAAAGCCATATCCTCATTAAGTTTATTAACGATTGAGTCAGCTTTCTGAGGGACTTTAAAATATTCACCCAAAGATTTTAATAATAATTCTGCACTATCAATGGTGCTACCTCCCTTATATCCTTTTATATTTAGACCTGCCTTTTCTAATTGGGGCAATACATTGGCCGGCCCTATATTATAATCATGAAGTACCAGAGTAGGATTCATAGATATGATACCTTCTGCGCTCAGCATGCGATGGTAACCCACTGTAGGTAATAGTTTTACACTATCTGGAAATGTGCTGGACAGATCTACCGCTACAATATCTTTTCCTTTGCCCAATGCAAAAATCATTTCGTTTAGCTGTTTGGAAACACACACGATTCGCACACCATTTTTATCGCCTTTATCATTGTTGCCAAAGCGCCCGCATGAAGCCATAGTAAACAGCCATGTACAAACGAATAATATTTTAATGTTAGTTTTCATATTTAAATATAAATAAAAGGCAAACTCCTCCAGAGGAGTCTGCCTTTTGAGATTTAAAAATTATATTTCAGATTTATGCCTCCATAATAGTTTGCAAACTTAGGCCCTGCAATATATGCATCCGGAATTTGGTTTACAAAAACCATGATAGGGTATTTGGTGTTGGTGATATTATTAATACCGGCATATATATCCACATCAAAATGGGCTGAAAGGCTACGTTGAAAGCCGAGCTTAGCATTCAGAAGACTATAAGCATCTGCATTATTAATTCCATCAGAGGTTATAGGCATGCCATCTTTATAAAACCAACTTATATTGCCATACAGGCCTGGGCGCGTATTAAAGTCAACACCAATGTTTGCAATTATTTTTGCAACACCAGCAACCGCCTTATCACTGTAGTCAATTAAAGAGTCTTTGGTATTATTTACTACAGTATGAAATTGAAAATCTTTGTATTTAAAATCAGAATAGGTCATATTCGCAAAAGGGCTTATTGTTTTAAAGAATCCATTGTCTGATTGGTAAACGGTATATTTTAGTAATGCTTCTATGCCTTTGTCGTCTTGTTTTCCTCCATTTACCATATAGGTATAAAGTGTAGTAGTACTGTTATAGGGTACAGCTATGGTGGTAAATTTATGAGAGAAAACTGCATCAAATGCGGCTACCTGATAAAATAATTTTCCATTGAGCAATGCGCCCTTTGTACCTATTTCAAATTGATTGCCTATTTCAGGTTGAAGAGAACCATTTACCCTGCTGGTAACGGGTGGCACACTTGAAGGAGTTACTACATAAAAATAGCTGCTTACAGGAGCTTTGTACCCCTTGCTATAGGATGCGTAGAGAGAAAATTGTTTACTAAATACTTTATTAATAGCAATATGTGGTGATACTAAATTTTTGTAAGAAGTATCATAATGGCTTGGTCTGACTAAGGTTGAAGGATTAAAACGATCATCTAGTTTTATAAGCATATTACTCATACCAACACCTGCTGTTATAGAAAAATCTTGGGGTAAGGCCAACGTCCATTCTGTAAAAATTGAGGTGGTTCCGGTACCTGTTACATTATTAGATGTATTAGCATTAATTATGAAGTAAGGGCGCCCCAATTGCCAAGGGTTTGTGCCAGAGGTTTGTGTATCAAATGGGCTTTGCTTAGTGTTGTAGCCTAATGATTGTGCATTTTGATACTGAGTTTCTACTCCGGTTAGGCCGCTAAGGCTTATTTCTTTAGAAAGGTCAAATTGGGTTGAAATTGTAGAACGCAATCCATAATTAACAGCACTTCTATCTGACCATCCACCAGCAGATGATGCATCATTTGTTAATCCTGTTCCAAAAACAGTAGTGGTATTAGCGATATGCTCATTAAATTTATAGGTATGACTCACCCCAGCACGAAAGCTAACTAATTTACTATGGGCATCATTTTTTAAATAATTAGGATTGCCGGAGTAATCATTATTGTTATACTGATCAATTGTCAATTCGCCATAACGTTGATCATAACTGTTACTGTACCCAAAATAAGTAGAAATATTTTGCTTGTTATTGGGTTGAAACTCACCCATTACATTCACAAAATCTTTTGTAGAAGCATTATGATTGCTATATCCATCAGTTTTTTGATGTCCATAATTCACCAGCAAGGACGATCGCTCTCCCCCCATACTAAAGCGTGTAGTATAACGCTGCAATCCATAGCTGCCAATTAATACATCTTGGCCAATTGAAGTTTTTCCCTTTTCGGGAGTGGTAGTTTTTAAATTGACAACACCCGCTATTGCAAGGCCATAGAGCGTTCCAGAGGGCCCTTTTACTACTTCTACATTTCCTACAGACCCAAAATCAATATCATCTAATGTAGTAATCCCTTCCGCATCTGTAATAGGAATTCCATTTAAATATACTTTATATCCTTGGCCATCAAAATTACTACTGACACCTCTCGTACCACGAGATCCATTTCCATAACCGCGAATATTAAATTGTTGGCCAGAAGAAACGGCGCGCCTGTTCATTATTACACCGGGTACATTTCCATTGATTGCATCATCAAGAAAAAGTCCGGTACTCCTTTTTAATTCAACAGGCGAAAGTTTGGTAATAGACGTTGGTTGATATAGTAAAGATTTATTTTCATTAGATGTCGCAGTAATCTCTACATTATTCAGCATATTTTCTAACGGCTGCAACTCTATACCTGAACCTCCATCACACGCAATGATTACATTTTTACTTTGGTATCCAATATGAGAAACAGTGATCTCTTTTACTTTACTGCAATCAATCATAAAATAGCCTTCATTGTCGGTTGTAGTTCCGCCCTTAGCAGAAAATTTTACAGTAGCATTATCTATGGCTTTAGAAGATTGTAAATCCGTGACCCTGTACTTTTTCATTTGTGCAGATAACTGCATGCTGCATAAAATAGCAGCGAGTATGAATATTATTTTCATTGTAAATTTTATAAAATGTTTAAATAGAATTAGATATACCTATGGTACAAGCGGGTTAGCGCCATTGTACACAAAGTAGCTCTTAATAAGATGTGAATTAACCCAAGTGTAGCCAAGGTGGGGGCGAGGGTACATTCTTGTGTTCATTAGATACAATACACAAACACTTTTGTGGGCGATACTTAATTAAGTGTTTAAAATATGCGGCTGAATAATCAAAAACATTAAAAGTATAATTATCTAACTGCCATTTTAATTGAATTAGGTGTGTACTTGTCTTTTCTTTTTGCAACTTATAGAAAGAATTACCCATTAGGCTTAAAAGATAATCTTCGCTACCATCGGAAATACAGGAAATGGTAATGACCTCATTCTTATTTTCCATGGAAATAATGTCATACATCTTTCCCTTGTATTTAAATTCAGATTCTTCCATTTCAATTTCTGGGTTATTGCGCAGCTCGTGTGCTGAAAATTTGAAAACAAATATATGATCATCATTGATGCCGCCTTTAGCTATGATTGCTCTCTGAGATTTCTTAATTTGATGCATGCTAATATAAAATGCAAGGTAAAATCCGCTGCTACAAAGCAATACAATAAAAAAAAGAAATAGGGCAGTCAATTTTTTCACAGAGCGAAATTAACCAATAATTGAAAAGAAAAATGTATGCTTATAAAAATGATGGTATTAGTAAGGTGGAACTCTCACGTTGCGAGTGCCTAACCGGGTATCGTCATTGCGAGCAAAGGGGAATGCATTGTGTAGCGTCAAAATGTTATTTGCCAAGCAATTTCATCGGGTAGTATATGAGATTGCTTCGTGCCTCGCAATGACGGTGATGGGGGTGGCAATGACGGTGCTAAGTTGGGGCATGATGGCACTTACAGGTTGCGAGCAATCATCAAGGTATCGTCATTGCGAGCAAAAGGGAAAGCACTGTGCAGTGTAGAAACTTTGTTTGCGAAGCAATCTCATCGGGCAGTGCCTGAGATTACTTCGTGCCTCGCAATAACGGTGATGGGGGTGGCAATGACGGTGCTAAGTTGGGGCATGGTGGCACTTGCAGGTTGCGATCAATCATCAAGGTATCGTCATTGCGAGCAAAGGGGAATGCACTGTGCAGGGTAGAAACGTTATTTGCGAAGCAATCTCATCTGGCAGTATCTGAGTTCGCTTCGTACCTCGCAATGATGATGAGGAGAACGATATCCCTC
>JAFDXH010000064.1 GCA_018268075.1 Bacteroidota bacterium
ATGACCCTACGCCGGTTTATATTACTCAATCGCTCTCGAATCCTTTAAAAAAGCCAAGCTAATGGAGGAGAAGGCAAAGGTTGCAGTCACCGTTTAACTGCGACCTTTGTTTCTTTCGGCGTTATGACAATCACATCCATCCATTTCGAGCCCTGCACCAGATCCAACCCGGCTTGTTGTAATCCTTTCCTGAGAGCGTCACGATCACTTAATACAGCCCGGAATTTTATATCCACATACCCTTTAATACCTGTTTCATCAATAATTGGCTGATCTTGGACGTATAGTACCTGCAAAGTTTCAATTAAGGGCCATAGCGGATGATTCGTCAAATCAACTGCGGCCTGTGTCACTGTTCCTTTTGTTTCGGTGTGCCTGCTTGCAATTCGTGAGGTATCGCCATCCGTTATAATAAGCCGCCAGTAGGGCATCAATCGTCTTTCTATTTTAGCTGTATATGGTAATGCGCGGTTCAGGTCGTCCTGAATATACTTTAAATAATTTTCCACAGCAGGACGATCCTTAAATACTATCCTGTAATTATAAGCCTTGTTCATATCTATTGCCAAATTTCCCTGTGTGCTGTCAAATATGATTAACCTGGAAAAATGCTCATACAAACTATCTGTCGAAGACCAATATCTTTTACCGCAAAAAGCAAAAAAATAAAGTTGTTTCAGTGTAACGCCGAGTGCCTGAAAATAATTTTTATCGAAGTCCACTGCAAACGGGGTTGCTACCGGGTCTGCTTTTGTCCAGTTTGTCAACTCAGACCGGAATAGAAAACTGGTGTCATGCTGATAGTTCTTTAAAAAACCGGTAAGTACATTATCCGGCTGAAATGTTTTTCTTTCAATAGGATTTCCTTTCAAAAAGAGTTCTATGTTTGAATTGCTAACTTCAAGATTGCCGGTCAGGGCAACTATTTTTCCTGAACTATTTACCCAAATAAACGTAGGCAAGTACCCGGTATTTATTTTATTCGGGAATATACTGTCCATAGCTATCCCAAAGTCAAGATCATACCATGTGGCAAATTGTTGGTATGTATCCTCTATTGTCTTATCCTTTTTACCGATCAAAAAGAATTGTATTTCATTCCCGAACTTGGCTTTCATTTTCTTCAGTAGAGGAAGAGAAGTAAAGCTGGTGGAACAAAAAGAAGAAAATACTTCAATAATAGCCGGCACTCCTTTTTTCCATTCCTTTCCTATTGCTGGAGGAAGTTCCTTTAATGAAAGGATAGTTTCTGCTTCAATAGGCTGTGCATAGAGCAGCATTTTTGCGTACAGGCAAAGGAATATTGTTACGATAAATCGTTTCATACTTAAAAAACTTTATTTGATCAATAACCCGCATTCTGCACCATACCCGGGTGGCGCAGAATTTCTGTTTGTGGAATAGGAAACAACTGATCTGTTGATGACCAGTTAGCGCCTTTTATCAATGGCATTACTGTATTGGCGCGGTTTGTTCTCACCAGGTCAAGCCAGCGATCAGCAAATTCACCGAAAAGCTCTACCCGCTTTTCTCTTATTATTGCATTCAGAATATCTTCTTTTATTACCAGAGACAATGAAGTTAATCCTGCTCTTCCTCTGATGATATTCAAATCTGCTAATGAAGGCGCAAACTTATCCTGCATAGCACGGGCTTCCGCACGGATAAGATATAATTCTGCTAATCGTATCAGGGTAGTAAACTCTGTAAGCGACGGGGCGTTTTGCCCTACCTTGTATTTATGCAGCCAGCTATATTGTTGACCGTTGTAAGTAGTAAATGTTACCCATGAATTTTTTCTGTTATCGCCGGTTTCAAAACTATCAACTAGGTTTTTCCTGACGCTAATGAAAAAAGGCCGGAATGAAGTGGGCTGCAAAAGCGCTCCTGCATAGGAATTAAAACCGGGAATAACCGGACGCAACTGCCAGATTACCTCAGGACTATTGCTCCTGAAGACCTGTTGCAAATCCATATTGAGTGCATACATTGACTGCTGCAGGACACTATCTGCTTCTGCTTCCGCCAGACCCCACTGTTTACTAAAAAGGTATGCTTTGGCAAGCATTGCTGTTGCCGCATATTTATTGGGACGAACCCGCTCCGTCCCCGGCGTATTATCAGCCTTCACATAGGCAGCAGACAACAAGGATTTACTTAGCTTGAGATCGTTGATAATTTCAGGTAATAGCTGACTTGCGTTTTGCTGCTGCTGCACTGAAGTAACCGTGTAGTCTGTAACCGTATTATATGGAATGTTTCCAAAAAAATTCAATAAATAAAAATGACAAAAAGCCCTTACAAAATAAGCCTCACCCTGCAACTGCCTGCGCACAGCATCGCTTAAACCCTGACTGGATGCTGTTCCTTCAAGGACCGAATTGGCCTGGTAGATATAGTTATATAGCGAACTCCAGAGGGAACTTATATTACTGTTTTCCGGAGTAATATTATTATTTGCAATCGCAGTGGCCGTAGCCGAAGTGCTATGATTGTTCAATTCATCGGAAGCAGTACCGGCATAAATAGTTATATTATAAGCCATGCCTGATTGTTCCATTTGTGTATATACAGATAACATAGCAGCAATGGCCGTATTATCACTTGAAAAAACAGTTTCCCCGGTAAGATTGCTGCGGGGAGGTCCCACCTCCAGGTATTTTTTGCATGAGACTGCTGATAACAGCAATCCGAAGCAAAAGAGAAAAAGAAAAGGTTTGTTGTTCATATAAAAAAAGGTTTAGAGTGAAAGTTGAAATCCTCCCGTAATCATTTTTACGGGTGGCATTAGGGAACGTGTCTCAGGGTCCAGGCTTTGATATTTAGAAATCGTGAAAAGGTTTTGTGCTTGCAAGAAAATGGTACAGCTATTCGGCTTCAGTTTCTTGCCGACGACTTTCTTAAAATCATAAGCGAGGTACAAATTTTTCATCCGGATAAAAGAAGCATCGCTGAATGCGGCATCACTCGACCTGTAATAAAAAAAGGCCGTACTGGCAGAACTACCCGAAACACTATACTTTTGAATCGGTTCATTATCTCCGGGCTTGGTCCATCGGTCTAATACAAGAGTCGGCTGATTGGTAAATGTTCCTGGCATACCAAACAGGTTCAAATAAGTAGATGCATACTGTTGCCGAGTAAACTGAAGCAGGAAACTTAATGAGAACTGACGGTATGAAATAGTATTTTGCCAACCTCCAAACCACTGCTGCCCCGTGAAAACAATAGCCTGCTGATCATTTGGGGCACTGATTGTTCCGCTCTGATCATAATCTGTAAAGCGATAATATCCTGTTGCAGGGTCCACTCCTTCACTATGATAGGCTTTTGTGATGAACAATGACTGGCCTACTACATAGGTGTTGGCGTAAGTCGAACTCGCCAGATTATCAAAGCGCAATAATTTATTCTCAGGAAAAGTAATATTGAATGCTGTTGTCCAGTTCCAGTCTTTGTTTTTGACAGGTATCGCTGAAGCTTCTAATTCAATTCCAGTATTTTGAATCCTTGCCGGCAGGTTTTTCAGGATGCCATTGAAACCGGTGCTTGGCGGTAAACCGTATTGCACAAGTTGGTTGTCGCTTATGTTGTGATAATAATTTGCTGCGAGCAACAACCTGTCATTGAAAAGTCCAAGATCAATAGCAGCCTCGTATTTCACTACCCGTTCCCAGTTAAATGTGGGATTGAATAGTTGGCGAGGTTGAAAGGCAATAACACCCTGATAAGGAAACGTGTTGGCGTTATAAAGGTCAAGATAGTTGTAATCTCCTATTTGATCATTGCCTGTCAATCCTGCACTTAGTTTCAGTTTGCCATGGCTAAGCCACCGCATTTTTTGTAAAGCTGCTTCTTTAGAAAAGATCCAACCCAATCCTACCGATCCAAAGTTGGCAAAGCGGTTTGACGGACCATAACGGCTGGAGCCATCACGCCGGGCATTCAATGAAACCAGATAGCGTTGCTTCCAGTTTGCAGTTAGCCGGCCAAACACGCCCATGTAACGGTAACGGATGTCCGTGTCGGTGCCGGACAGAATGGTTGAGGCCGATGCCAGGCTATAAAGCAAATCATCACTGGAGTAGCCGGAGCCTATTTGCGAAAAGTTGCGCCGATTGGAAGACTGAAATGTGGCCCCAGCCAATGCTTCGAGTTGGAGCTGCTTGATCGATTTACGATAGGATAATTGAGGTTCGGCAATGAGTGTATTGATAGAGCCATTGCCGAAACCGGCGGATGCAATAGAGGGCAAGGCAGGATCAAATGAACTTTTGGGTGTTCGGGTATGATCTACCACACGTACCATGTCATAACCCAGCATTGCTTTTACTTCAAATTCTTTTAGCAACTGGAACGATATGGTCATGTTGGCAAGAAGATTTTCACTCTCGGAACGATAGGTTTTTCTTAATTCGGAAAGTGGATTTTGCCAGGTTGATTTCTCCCAGTTCAATTCTCCCTCAGGATTATAAAGTGCCGGTGCATTCGGCGCCAAAAGTATATACCCGGACAAATCATTTATCGGCAGCTTTGTCGTATTGCGTGAGTAGGCTGTTGTCATAGAAAACTGCAGGCGTTGATCTGAAGTGCGGTGCTGCACATTGATGCTGCCCGAAAGCTTTTGTTCGCCAAAGCTTTTATCAGGCAGGATAGTGGACTCCCCGTGATAACCCGCACTGAACAGAAAACGGGTTTGCTGGTTGCCACCTGAAAACTCCAATTTGGTATCCGCCACAGTCATGGTTCTGCCCAGCAATTCTTTCTGCCAATCTGTATAGCGGGCAGTATCCCATACCGCAAGGTCTATTGCGTTAGAAGCATCCGGCACAAGGCCATCGTTGGCAAACGCTTCCTTGCGCATTCTGACGTATTGTGATGTATTCAATAATTTCATCCGGCCAGCAACTTTACCTGCTCCGAGGTAACTACGGACGCTGACATTGGTGGCATTATTTCCCGCCTTTTTGGACGTAATCAAAATGACGCCGTTGGCTCCCCTTGAACCGTATATGGCGGTGGCGTCCGCATCTTTGAGCACCTCGATGCTTTCTATGTCTGAAGGGTTCAGGGTTGCAAGCGGGCTTGCAATAATACCTCCTCCGAAAAAGGAGTTCAGGCTTGTGTACGGGTAGGGTATTCCATCAAGTATGATCAGCGGGTCGTTGCCGCTGGCAATACTATTCTGCCCGCGGAGGCGGATGATATAAGGAGAGCCCGGTGTACCGCTCACCTGCGTCATCTGCAGGCCGGCCACCCGGCCTGACAGAATAGATAAGGGGTTGGAAATTGGCTGCTTTGCAATTTCTTCCTTTTTGATGCTGGTAACGGTACCTGTTCCTGTTCTGCGTGTGGATTTGCCGTAGGCAATTACGATGGTCTCATCCAGCACCCCTACTTTAATACTTACCCGCATTTCAACAAATGACAGATCTCCCACATACCGTTCCAACGGTTCTATCTCTACACTGGTAAGTACCAATGTCACATTTAATGGAGCATTGTCAAAACCAAACTCACCGTTAGCATCAGAAGCGACAACAAGCGGAGTACCCTTGATATTGATTGTAACTCCTCTAACAGGATTGCCATTTTGATCCAATATTTTTCCTCTTAAAGAACGCTCAGAAGCAACTACCTTTTTTTCTTTAACAGTAATGTTCTTTTCATTGATGTTATACAGTAACGGTTGCCCGGAAAAACATTTATCCAGCACGGAAGAAAGCTGCTCATTCGAGACAGACAACGTAACACGCTTTGCCTTCTCTATCTGCTCCGTTGTATATATAAAATGATGATCCGATTGTTGCTCAATCAGTAGAAAAACCTTTTCAAGCCGCTCATTTTTTACAGAAAAAGTTATGAGTTGACCACGGGCAACCGTAATAAAATAAAATGATAACAGGAAAAATAAAAAACATCCACGCCATTTCATAGCTTTGAGTTGTTTGGGTTAAACAATAATCGTTCCTTCGATTTATACAAGGGTAACCCAGGCGCCGCCGGGCAGTGATCCACCACTTTCCGGCTTTTTATTGGATATACCTCTTATCTTTTTACAATAATTGTATTGTCTTCAATTTTAAAATGCACATTACCTGTCTCTTCAAGTAATTCCAACACTTTGGACACAGGTACGCTTCGGTTGATCGTGCCATTGAAATGATAACCGACTTTATCCTCGTACACCACCCTGGCATCGTACCATCTTTCCAAGAGCATCATCACATCCTCAATAGCTGCGTTCTTAAATGTAAACTGATTCTTTGTCCATGCTACTACAGGAACTACGTCCACCTTATTCACGACCCAAGTTTTTGTCTCTACCTGGTCTCCCGGCTTCAACACAATCATTTTATTTTGTCCGCTTACTTTTACCGATCCTTCCGTCAATGTGATATGATTATCAAAACCATTGATGTTAAATGCTGTTCCCAATGCTTCCACACTAACATCGCCTATTGTAACTGTAAACGGCCTG
>JAFDXH010000065.1 GCA_018268075.1 Bacteroidota bacterium
GATAATGAATGTGCCATAATATTTACCGTATTAAAGGTTTTATATATTGCCGGTAGGGTGGCCTTATAACTTCTATCTCAATATGCACCAAAAATGTGTACAAAAGATGGTCAGCCTATACTACAGATAATTAAAGAATCAATTCTCCTTCTATTCAAAATCAATATTGCCAGAAAGGCAAAATAAAAAATCTCTCAACAAATAATCTGGATTCGATATAAAACAAATTTTAAATGGTATTGCCAAAATGAAAGCTATTTTTCTAAAAACCTCTTACCTCATTTTTCAGCTTTATTACATTCAAAAATCTTTTCATCATTTTTTGAATATCAATTCTGGCCAAATGCCATTAGTTGCTGTTTATTTTTGGCCTTTAAAAAAGCCCATACCTGCTAAAATATTTTTGGTAATCTTTAATCCAATTTCTTTCAGATCTTTTTCCCTATCCGCACTTTTCAATAAGGTTACAAAGAAATAAACATGGCGGTTCTCTTCAATGTAGCCTACCACCCAACCAATAGATTGCCCTGACTCATCCACATTCCAAGCTGCCTTATAACTCAGCTTGAAGAGTGTATTATCTTCCTTTAACATCAAATTTCTTACTATTTCCTGTGCATACTTTTGAAAAGGAAGTTTATCAAAATACAATCGAAACATAAGCCCTAATTGTTCGTCAGGCGAAATCATTAAACGATTAGTGAGCCAGAAAGAATCAACGGCCCCACTTATATTCTTATTACCATATTGCAAAGAATCCACCCAAAACTTCATGGTGTCTTGCCCGATGCGTCGCGCCATTTCCTGAAAATAGGGCGTTGCTGAATGCTCAAAAGCCTCCTTTAAGGTAATTTCCTTATTACCTTCATCAAGCTTGCCATTCCCGGGCATCGTTGTTTTCTCATCTACTACTTTTCCAGTTTGTATGGCTATAAGTGTATTCAATATGTCAAACGTAGATCCTGGTAAAACTCTTTGTGTATCCAGCTTCATGTTGTAAAGCGATATTTCACCGCTCTGATTATTCATCATAGAAAATGAACCTTCTATATGAGCTGAGTCAAAGTATTTTTTTAGGCCATCATTTATTTTTGCTTTGTTGTAGGTACAAGATGATATAAAGATACCTGTGGCTAAAAACGTAAGTATTATATTGCGAATCATGGTGGCAAGATAAGAAAAGGGTACTAATGTGCCTTAGATAAATGTGCAGCAGTGGCTTCAAGCGTTTCAAAAAATGCTACACCATATTTGCGAATAAGTGGTTCTTTTAAAAACTGGTACACAGGCACTTTTAATCTTTTGCCCAGTGTACATGCAGGATCGCAGAGGCCTTCGCGTGGCTCATAATTCAGCAGGTCTGTTTTTTTTGTTTTAGTTACCCGTATGGGGTAAAGATGGCAGCTTATTGGTTTTTTCCAACTTATTTTTTTATCATTATATGCCTGTTCGATACTGCATTTTACTATTCCATTTTTATCTACCATACCATAGGCACACATACCATTGCTGATTGTAGGAGTTACCCAGCCAAATTCTTTATCATAAATATATTTGCCCACTTGGCTTATTACCTTTTTGCCTTCGGTGGTAAGATAATGTTGCACTATAGGATATACCGCTTCCAATTCTTTTAATTCTTTATTTTCAAGCGGCGCACCAGCATCGCCATCTACGCAGCAGCCACCCTTGCATTTATTGAGGTCGCATACAAATTGCGCTTCTATTATTTCATCGCTTATCAGGGTATTTTTTATGGAAATCATATAGAGCAAAATTAATACAACAATTAAAAATTAGGCCGCAGTTACAAATAAATTTGGATATATATATATATATATATTCGTTAAAAATTATAAATTATGAAAAAAACAATCATCACCAGCTTAACAGTATTTACCTGCTTATTTGCATCTGCCCTCAATTCTCAAGCGATTAATATTAACCCCAAGTATTCTGCAATGTATTGCTCTACTAAGTCAGGCACCATAACGAATACAGAAACCTGTGAGTCCATAACGGTATCATGCACAAAATGCACTGAAGCAGGTCAGGCAGAAGCAGCAGCATCCGCTCTGCTTTGCGTAAATGGTTTGCTTAAAAAAGCAAAAGATTTACTTTAATTATTTTTACAGTAAAAAAACTCGACACAATAAAAAGCCATCCTCTTTATCAGAAATGGCTTTTTTAATTTAGCAAATAGGAAATAATTATAATCTTGATTTTAAAACTTTAACTTTAAAAATAAAACCTCTTGAAAACTATATTGTTATTTTTTGGCTTAATATTTATTTTTACGCAATCTTCTTTTAGTCAGGAAAAACTCAATTATCTAATATCGTATAAAGGTTCAATAAGCTATTCCGGGCCTGAAAAATATAATCTCACAGGTACAGTCATTTATTGTACTAAATATTCTGAATGGTGGCACACAGTAGCAGACAATAATAATTTATTAAACAATGACACTGTTCAGACGATAATACCTGCAAAAAGCAAAAAGTCAATGCATTTATTTAAGGACTATGAAAGCCGTAGGATCATATTTGAATACAATAGCTCATTTATAAAATCAAAAAATAAAGAGAATTTTTATAGCGATACCCTTTATGGCATTGTGTGGAATTTATCGGATGAAATCAAAAAAATAGACACATTTGACTGCTATAAAGCAACTGCTTCATTCAGAGGAAGGAACTATGTAGCATGGTATGCACCATCTATTGCAATAAGCGAAGGCCCTTGGAAATTTGGGGGACTACCTGGCCTAATCTTAGAAATCTATGATACAAGCAAAGTAATACATTGGAAATTTGAATCTCTTTCTGCAACAAAATTATTGCCCGAAAAAGTACCTACTCCAAGAATGGACTTTACTGCATTCAAAAGGGAATATAAACGAGGGATAGATCAAACATTACAAGCAATGACAGCTAATGACCAGATAGACCCCAGTTGCTCTACTTGCGATAAAAATGTAAAAATGAAAATAAATTCAATTGAAAACCTTTCTGATTAGAAACCCTGTTTTCATTTTTTGTTTTTGCTATGGCATTATTATTTCATCTACTTGCTATGGTCAAGTAAATTTTTCTATTCAAGGAAATATAAAATCTCAAAATACCGAAAGTTTCATAAGCGACGCCGCGGTTACACTTTATAGGATTTCAGAATCCGGAACGAGAATACCGATAGCATTTACTTTCACTGATATAGTTGGCAATTTTTTATTAATGGTAGAAATTCCAAAAGCCAATCTATTACTAACAATCAGTCATATTGGCTACATATCTATAGAAAAGAAAATTACTATTGATGAAAATATCCGCTCTAAAAATTTTAATTTATTAATGCAAAAAAATGCAGTAGCCCTCGATTCTATCCAAATTAAAGATTTGCCCATTAAAATAAAAAAGGATACCATAGAATATCTGGCTTCTTCATTTTCAAATGAGAATACAAGAAAAATCGGCGACCTTTTAAAAAATATAGATGGGTTTGTTGTCCAAAAGGA
>JAFDXH010000066.1 GCA_018268075.1 Bacteroidota bacterium
ATTGACAGTTACTGTAGAGGACGATGGTAAAGGGTTTGATAAAACAACATTAAAACAATCTTCAGGTATAGGCTGGAACAATATTCAAAACAGAGTAGAATTCTTAAAAGGAAAATTAGACGTAAGTTCAATAACTGAAAAAGGCACCTCTGTATTGATTGAAGTGTGTGTATAAAAAATTGCCACAAAGACACGAAGAAGAAGAAGAAATAAAAGTTGCCACAAAGACACTAAGACTCAAAGAAGAAGAAATAAAAAAAATAAAAAAAAATTTGCGCCTTGGTGGCTTGGTGGCGAAAAAAAAAATCATGAAAACAAGTATATTCATTGTTGACGATCATTACATGGTCATTGAAGGTATCCGTTCATTATTACAAAACGAAAAGGATATTGATTGGCTTGGCCATGCTACCAATGCATCTTCGTGTCTTAGTTTTTTAAAACAGCAACTACCAGATATTATTTTGATGGATATCAACCTGCCTGATATGAACGGGATTGATTTGTGTAAAGAAGTCAGAAAATTATATCCATCAGTATTTGTATTGGGGCTTAGCACATTTAACCAGCAGGCTTACATTCGCGATATGATGGAAAATGGCGCATCAGGATATATTTTAAAAAATGCCGATAAGGAAGAACTTTGGGATGCCATCAATACCGTGATGAAAGGAAAATCTTATATGAGTGATGAAGTAGCAGCAGCGTTCAAAGAAAAAAACACAGGAATGCCATTAATAACAAGGCGTGAAAAGGAAATATTACAAATGATTGCACAAGGAAATACCAATGCAGAAATCGCTAATAAATTATTTATTAGTGTGGCTACAGTAAACACCCATCGTAAAAGTATTTTAGAAAAATTTGATGCAAAAAATACTGCTACCCTTATTGGCAAAGCATCTCGACAGGGAATTATATAAACCCATGTCATTTCCTCTTACTTTTTACTTAATAATTCTTTGCCTACAATCACTTTTGGATTACCGATTACCAATAGAAAATTCGCAATAATCCAATCAACATTGAAATAAACGGCCATGCTATCGGCAATAAACCTTATAAGTTTGAACTAATTTAAAATGTAGGTTGGTAAAACCTTAGAGTCAATCAAATTTATTCAAGTGTCTTCCGGCTAAAATAATTGCATCACATAATCTTATCCTGGTAAAAAGTACAATAAGACTAAGGCGGTATTATATCTATAACAAAGATTATTCGAGCAAAATATTATATAAATCCGGTATAAAATTTTCAACAGTTTAGATGCTTGATGCTGCCTTATACCTTCTATTGAAATAAAGTGTACCTGCAATACCTATTATGATTAATAACACTGAGATGAGCTCTGCCTGTGTAGGATGAATTCCAAAAATAGAGTAAGTGGTATTCACCCTTATTGTTTCTATAAGAAACCGCTCAAGTCCTGTAAGAATCAAATAAAATGAAAACATCGCACCGGGTGCTTTTATTTTTCTTCTACTAAGCCAAAGAATGAAAAATAAAATACCGCATCCTATTATTTCATAAAGTGGTGTTGGGAATACCGGTTGTGGTAATGCCCGGCAAAACTTGCCTTCACAATTAGGGAGTAGCACCCCATCTTCATTTACATTATGCGGGTAGGTATAGGCAAAAAACCATGTGGGAAGAAAAGAAGGGCCTACAAAACTTTTATGAGGAACTTTATCCAACGTTTGCGCATCCCTATCACTTACAAAAGTTTTTTCACCATTCGGATCAATTACATGGCCATGCAAAAAATATAGAGAATCAGCAACAAGTTTTTGCTCAAACTGCCCCGGTGCGCTTTTTACCACCTTACCAGGTTCATTACTTATATAAGCGCTGTTATACACGCCCCAATCGCCATCTCCCGCTACCTGGCAACCCATTCTGCCAATAGCATAAGCAATCATCAATGCAGGTGCTGCAGCATCGCAAAGGTGCAATAATCCAATCTTCTTTTTTCTAGCATAAACGAGAATCGCAATGGCTGCACATATTAATCCACCATAAAAAGTAAGGCCGCTGGGAGCTATCAAATTCGCAATTGGGTCTTTTATAAACCGGTCCCAATTTTCTAAGTTATCAAATAATTTAGCCCCTATAATTCCAAAAATCAAAGCAAGAATTACAATATCACCCACGCGATCGTGAGGCCAGATACGTACCACCCTCCTTTCCGGCTTGGAAAGTTTCTTTTTATTTTTTTCCCGAAATTTTAAAAAAACAAGTACTGCGGCAATTAATAGGCCACCTACCCAACTACCTGATGTAGAAAAAATAAATTGTTGTAGATCTGTATCTGCTTGCCGGCTGGCTATAAATGCTCCTATCAATTTGTAACCAAAAATAAACCCTACCAACCCATTGACAAAAAGATCCATATAAGAAGCAGGCTTGCCGGTCTCGATGGTTTCTTCTCGAAATGTCAACTGCCCCTTCTTTTCTTTTCGTTTTAATTCCAATGTTAAAACATACGCAGCAACAATAAAGGATATCGCCACAAATATTCCGAAAGTGAAAAATATTTTAAACAAATTTATTTTCCACCCAAACCAATCGTTCAGTACATAATATAAATTGGGATACATAGCAGTTATTTTACAACAAAGAAAACTTTAAAAAAATAAAACCTTCATTTTATAAAAGAAGGTTTCATTTTATCTCAAGAAAAATTAATTAGCAATATTCATCAAAGGCTGCCTCAAGGTTTTGAGAAATCATTTCAGCAGAATGGCCTTCAATGTTGTGGCGCTCAAGAAAATGAACCAGCTTACCATCTTTAAATAATGCAATAGAAGGTGATGAAGGTGGATAAGGCATTAAATGCTCACGAACTTTTTCAACTGCTTCCATATCAAACCCAGCAAAGCTAGTAGTAAGATGTGCAGGTTTTTTTTCACTTTTGCCTACTGCCATCAGCACACCTGGCCGAGCTGAGCCGGCTGAGCACCCACACACAGAATTGATAACAAGTAAGGTGGTTCCAGGTTTAGCTAATGCAGCTTCTACCTGTGATTGATCAGCAAGATCTTCAAACCCATTTTGGGTTAATTCTTCCTTCATAGGAATTACTATTTGTTCAGGATACATAACTTTTTTTTGGTTGCAAATTTACAAAAGATATATGGATTGGCATTTAAAATTGTTGAATCAAGAAATTATGTCTTAAAAAATTAACACATCTGCCAGAATGCCATCAAAATATTTAAAATAAGCCAGTGGTATTTATTTTGATAATGAAAGAGAAACAAGATTTAAAACAATAAAAAAACTAAAAATGACAACACTAAAATTTAATCAGCCAACGCTGAAGACTCTGGATAGCTTTTTAGACAATCTTCTTGGCGATTTGCCGGTAGCCAATAATCATTCTTTAAACTTTCCCGCTGTAAACATTTACGAAACCAATGAAGATTTTCTTCTTGAATTTAATGTGCCCGGCAGAAAGAAAGAAGATTTTAAGATAACTATTGATAAAAATATATTGTCTGTAGCCTTCGAAAGCAAGGAAGAAAACAAACAAGAAGGCAAGCAATATATTAAGAGAGAGTTCGCTACTCAATCATTCAATAGGTCATTTACTTTGGATGAAAAAATAAATGCTGAAAGTATTGATGCTAAATATGAAAATGGAATCCTGTATCTGACCCTTCCTAAAAAGGAAGAAGTGAAGGTGCTTCCTAAAGAGATTTCAGTAAAATAAGTTGAGCCAACACGGCAAGGCCTTTCTGAATATAACAAGGAAGGCCTTTTTTTATTTTTAAGATTTGTAACCCAAAATCTTCAGCATGCTAGCAGCACTCTGTTCTTTAGCATAAACCCAATCTACCAGCTTACCATTTTTATCTTTTTCTATCACTATGTATTTAGGCGATGGGATAAGGCAATGCTTTATACCACCATACCCGCTTATCTGATCCTGATAAGCGCCAGTATGAAAGAACCCAACATATAGTGGTTCTCCATTTCCTAACTTAGGTAAAAATACTTCATTTATATGCTCTTCAGAATCGTAGTAGTCGTGGCTATCGCAGGTAATTCCTCCTAAAGTTACCCTTTGGTATTCTTCATCCCATTTGTTTACAGGCAACATTAGAAATTTTTCTCCTATACCCCAAGTATCAGGTAATGTAGTAATAAAGGAAGAATCAATCATGTACCATGTTTCACGATCATTCTGCATTTTTTCGCCAAGCACACTATAAATATGTGCCATACTCTCGCCTACTGTATAGCTGCCAAATTCTGTAAAAATATTAGGCATAGGAACTTTACTTTTTTTGCACCCTACCTTTATATTTCTTACTATCTCATTTATCATACCCTGATAATCGTAGGTAAACCCTAAGGAATGCTTTATGGGAAAGCCACCGCCAATATTAATCGAATCTAACTCAGGGCAAATTTTCTTTAGCTGGCAATAAAGGTTGATCACCTTATTTAATTCGCTCCAGTAATATATATCGTCTTTTATTCCTTTATTCAGAAAAATGTGCAACATTTTTAGCTGAAACCGATTTTCATTTCCTTCTATCTCATCTACATAAAATTCTAAAATATCTTTAGCACGTATGCCTAACCGTGAGGTGTAAAAAGGGAAAGTGGGCTCTTCTTCAGCAGCCACTCTAATACCAATATTAAATGTAGATCTGACTGATTTTTTATATGCTTTTAATTCTTCCTTATTGTCAAGGATGGGTATTACATTTTTAAATCCTGTATTAATCAATCTGGCAATTCGACTAGTATAACTTTTTTGTTTATACCCATTACAAATTATAAAAGTATCCTTGTTTATTTTTTTTCGTTCGTATAGTTTATTAATGATCTCAATATCATAAGCATAGGAAGTTTCCAGATGAATACCGTGCTTAAGAGCTTCTTCTACAATAAAAGAAAAATGAGAGCTTTTAGTACAATAGCAATAATTGTACTTTCCCTCATACTTATACTTTTTAAATGCTTTTGCAAACATCTCTTTAGCCTTATTAATCTGCATACCAATTTTAGGCAAATAGGTTAGCTTTAATGGAGTACCATATTTGTCTATTAGCTTTTTTACATCTACCCCATTATACTCGAGGTATCCGTTTTTCAGATCATAATCTTCCTGTGGGAAATTAAATGTTTGCTGTACGAGGTCATTGTAAGAATTGTTCATCTACGATAAATGGCTTTCTGATTTGAAATACAAATGTAACAATAGAGATTATTTTTTGCACAAAAAAACCGCTCAGGGTTTTAAGTTCAGGAGCGGCAATATAAAAAGTTGGACTGTAATTACTTTACAGACAATATCAAATTCTTAAATGCTTCCGGCTCATTCATCGCCATATCTGCAAGCATCTTTCTGTTAAGTTCAATATTCTTTTCATTAAGCTTGTGAATGAATTGGCTATAAGTAAGGCCTTCTGCTCTTACAGCGGCATTAATACGGGCAATCCAAAGAGTACGGTACTCTCTTTTCTTTAGTTTGCGGCCTACATAGCTATACGTAAGCCCCTTTTCCATTACATTTTTTGCAACGGTATATACATTTTTCCTTTTACCATAGTAGCCTTTAGCTGCTTTGAGTATTCTTTTTCTTCTTGCCCTTGAGGCAACTGCATTAGATGAACGTGGCATTTTTTAATATTTTTTCGGCTGTTTTTTTTACTACCGGTGATGATAAATTTTATTTCATTCTTAATAAACGCATTACAAATGGCCTGTTGGCATCACTTACTACGCCTTTTTTCCGCAAGCTGCGTTTGCGTTTTGTAGTTTTTTTAGTAAGAATGTGTCTTTTAAAAGCTTTTTGAAATGTAATTTCACCGGTGCCGGTTACTTTAAAACGCTTTTTAGCGCTTGAATTGGTCTTTACCTTTGGCATTATTTTGTTTTTACTTTTACACCCTTGCCGGCGTTCCGAACGGTCGGAAACTTATGGAGCCATGTGGGCAATATCGCTTTTCAAATCCTGCAATTCTAGCGACAATAAAAAAGCAGGGGCGCAAAAGTACAAAGTATTTTGATAAAAAAAGTAAAAAATATGGCTACTTTCAATATTAATGCTGTCCAGCAAATACTTTTCGTAGTAAATCGGTAATTCGCGCAGCAGGGTCTTTGCGAATTAATTGCTCCTCCAGCCCAATATGGTAAAATAAACCATCAAGGGCTTTCTGGGTTACATAAGCAGTTAAATCAGTATTTACTGGCTTATTGCTAAATTTATTGTACACTGAAAAAACATCTGACCAATATTTTGTAGCATCTGTAAATTGTAGCGATTTACTAATTATAGGTGTAAATTTTGCGGTCAATTCTGTCGAAGTTTTCATTTTTAGATATTGAGTAGCAGCCGTATTGTCCCCCCTTAAAATCCCAAATGCATCCTGAATGGTCATTTGTGAGATGGCATCAATGAAAATATTACCAACATATTTCGAAGCATCTTCTGCAGCTCGGTTCATTGAAAGTACTGCTTTATCCACCACATTTCCAAAGCCTACACTTCGCAAAGTCTTTTCAACCTGCTGCGCTTCAGGGGGCATTAAAATTTTAATCATATCATCTTTAAAAAAACCATTCAACAATCCGAGATGAAAAGTAGCAGTGTCTGTACCGACCTTCAACGCTTCTTTAAGGCCACCAACTACTTCGGCATTTGTAAGATTACCATCACCTACACTACTTAAAATACTCCGCGCCGTATCACAGCCTGTGATAGTTACAGAAACCAAAAAGACAGGTATTAGGGCAACCCTGAGAAAAAGAGATTTCATAAACGTTGAGTTTAGTTTAATTATAAAGTTTGTTTAATTATAAATTTCTAAAAGTTTCAAGTACAATGCCAAAAATAAAAATTGTTTGAATTAGGAATTAATAAAAGGCTGAATGATTAGGATAAAGTGTTTACATAGGAGCCGTTTAGTCTCCCAGATTTTCGAAAATGGACTATTACGAATGTGTGATCGGTATTTTTGTTGCCCATGGCATTTCATTATTTTGTAAAAGTAATTTATAGCAATATGTTTAGGCCTATCTTACGATTATTTATATCATGAAAAAAATCAGCAAATTCTTTTTCCCGTTTATTATTGCAGGTAATGTGATTGCGCTGGTTCTATATATTTTTGCCTGCCTCACTCCATTTGTAAATACAGGAACATATTGGTGGATAGCCCTGTCGGGGCTTGCCTTTCCGGTATTATTATTTACCATTCTTTTATTTCTCATTTATCATTCTTTAAGAAAATCAAAGTGGGCTATCTTGAATTTAATCATCCTACTGTTAGGCACCCAACAAATCATGGCCACATTTGCAATCAATCTGGGCGATAGATACCCACTACATAAGGATGAAGACAATATCAAGATTTTGCAATGGAATGTAAAAAGCTGGGATCAATTAAGACTGGAACAGTCAAACGACTTTAAGGGGAATAGTTTTCAACCAAAAATGATGCTTTTCTTAAAGAAAACCAATGCCGATATCATGTGTTTTGAAGAGTTTTTTGAGGGTGTAGATTCAAGTAAATTTACTTCGAATGTAATGCAGATAAAAGCATTAGGCTACCCTTATTATTATTTTCATCATGGCGAATTACTCGATGGTATCTATTACTATGGCGATGCAATATTTTCAAAATTTCCTATAATGGACACAGCGAGTATCTGTAGTAAAAATAATGACAATGCTATATTTATATATGCCGACATTCAATTGCCCCACAAAAAAATAAGGGTATTTGCTACTCATTTGCAGTCTGTAGGGTTTACTGATGATCAATATACTGCAATTCAGGATTTGAAAAAAGGAGAAGAATCCGGCATAAAACAATCGAGAACAATAATAGGAAAGCTCAAGAGAGCTTATAGCAGCAGGCGCCATCAATCACTAATCCTAAAGCAATATTTAAACTCAAGTCCTTGGCCTACGATGCTTTGCGGCGATTTTAATGACGTACCCAATTCGAACACCTATTTTACAATTTCAAAAGATATGCAAGATGCTTTTATTAAAAAAGGCAATTTCATTGGTCGTACATTTCGTTATATTTTTCCGACCTTACGCATTGATTTTATATTAGCGGATAAGAGTTTCAAAATTAAACACTTTAGGGTTGACCAAATTCCATATTCCGATCACAATCCCGTAGAAAGTATCATCAGTTTAAAATAATTGTTTGAATAATTTATCAATACATGCCAAATAAAAAACGATCCTGGTTATCAATTCCTGCATCAGTTTTTACGATTACTTTATTACTGATGTATGCAATGGTTTGCTTGGTGCCATTTGTACCATCTGGTATTTTATGGATTTTTAATATCCCAGGACTCATTTTCCCTTTCCTTTTTTTTGCACTTATTATATTTACGATTATTTACTTTATCATCAGATCCAAATGGAAATGGTGGTGCCTTATTATATTAATATTGGGCTTTCAACAAATTTTTGCTGTATTCCCTTTTCATTTTTCACATACATGGACAAACGAAAAATCAGGAAGCAATATCCGTATCTTATCCTGGAATGTAAACAGTTGGGATATTGCAAATTTTACTTCGAAAAATGGAAATACTTTCCATGTACCAATGATGAATTTTATTAAAATTCAAAATGCGGACATTCTTTGTTTTCAGGAATTTTTTGAATGCATAGACCCTAAAATTGTTCCCTCCTACATTGAACCATTTAAGGAAATCGGATATCCTTACCACTATTTTGCACCTTACTCATATACTGTAAGTGGAAAATTTCAGACCGGGCTTGCCTTATTTTCAAAATGGCCTATTACAGATACTGCATTTTTCAAAAGCGTCAGCGCAGGGCATTCTGAAGGTTTTACCTATACAGATGTTCAAATCAATTCAAAGAAAATACGCATCTTTAATACACACCTTGAATCTGTAGGTTTTAATAGTGATGATTATCGCTCGGTGGGAAAAGTAAAAGGATCTCGAACTATAATCAGAAAACTAATAAACAGCTACAAGGTTCGTAATATTCAGGCTACAGAATTGAGTTCACAAATAAGAAAAAGTAGCTACCCCGCCATAGTTTGTGGCGATATAGATGATGTGCCCAACTCTTCAGCATATTTTTCAGTAAGAGGGAATCTGCAGGATGCTTTTATTCAAAAGGGCACTTGGCCGGGCGCCACCTTCCGCTTCATATCGCCTACCTTAAGAATAGATTACATTTTTGCACAAAATGATTTTAAAATCAATCAATTTATAACAAAAAAGGTGCTATTTTCAGATCACCTTCCGCTTATTACAGATATGCAATTCAAGAATTAAAGGGAAGCCTTTTCCTTTTTGCGATTCAAAATTGTTTGAAGAGTATCTACTGCAACAAGAATTGCTTCTTCAAAACTTCCTGCTGTTTTCTTTACAAAATCGTCATTGCCCGGAACAATCAATCTTATCTCACAAACTTTATTTTCAGGAGTTTTACTTTCTTCAAGAATGAGTGATACATCAGCGCTTATGATCTTATCATCAAACCTGGATAGTTTACTCACTTTCTCTTGTACAAAATCTCTCAACTCTTGTTTGGGGGTAAATTTCAACGCTTGCAAATTAATTTTCATAGCCAACTATTTTTAAATTTTGAATAATTTATTAACCAACCCTGATTTGATTAAAGATATTGGTAAAGCGCCAAATGGCATCAATAAAAAAAGAAATTAAAGGTTAAAATATTTTTATAGCTCGATAAAATAAAGGCACACATTATCAGGCTTAAAAAACCAATATTTAAAATTTCCCAAAAAGGGTTAAATTCTATTTTTTATTATTAGATTTTTCTTCATAAATATTTTTTAAAGAGGCAATATATATGCTTCTACCATGCGTAGCTACTACTATTTCTTTTGCACCTTTTTGAATTGCAATATCATGTACTGGTACAGGAGGCAGTTTGCCCAACGACATGAAATTTTCTCCTTTATTCAAGGAAACATAAAGCCCAGCATCTGTACCGAGATAAAGAATATTCTCATAATAGGGATCTTCTCTTATTACATTTACCGGATCTAAAGGAAGATTATTTCCTAATTGCTTCCAGGTTTTTCCAAAATCTTCGCTTACATAAACCCATGGTGTAAAGTTATCAAACCTATACCCATTAAGTGTTGCATACACCCTGCCTTCAGAAAAAGCTGAAGCTACCACCCTACTTACATAAAGATCCTTGGGAAGATTTTGACTTACAAGAGTCCAAGTATTACCACCGTCTTTCGACATTTGAATATTGCCATCGTCTGTTCCGGCATAAATAAGCCCAAAATATAAAGGCGATTCACTTAAAGTAACAATAGTGCCATAAGGTACATTACCAGCCTTTTTACCCTTAGTAAGATCTTTGCCCAAAGGTTGCATATTTTCACCCTTATTCATACTCCTGTACAGCATATTGGTACCCATATAAAAAATGTCCTGATTGAAACTGCTCAATAAAATTGGAGTTTGCCAGTTGTACCTCAGTTTCTCTGCTTCAAGCGCAGCCATAGGATGAATAGATGTGCCCCGTTTATCTTCTCCGATTACACTTTTCTCATAATACCCAAATTGAGAGCCAAAATAAACTGTTTTATTATCACGGGTATCTATTTGTACCTGCATTCCATCACCTCCACCCAGGTTTTTCCAATTATTGGGTGTTTCGGGGTTTATATCACTTGTAAAACTTTTCGACGATCCATACCATACTCCATTATCCTGAATACCACCATATACATTATATGGTTTAGCACTATCTACAGCTATTGCATAAAACTGAGCTACAGCAGGTGTATTTACCTTAAACCAATGCTCTCCATTATCGTAGGTAATATTACAGCCGCCATCATTACCGGTCACCCAATTTGCATCACGAGCTGGGTTAATCCATACTGCATGCCAATCTGGATGAGTATTTGGTTTGTCAACAGATTTAAAACTACCTCCACCGTCTTCACTCACCATCAAAGTATATCCACCTATTATTACCTTTTTATCATTTACAGGTGATACAGCTATTTTAGCAAAGTAATATCCGTATGTATTGTACAACTCCAGATCTTTTTTATTTGCCTTTTTCCAGGTAGTGCCACCATCATCACTCCTATATACTTCGCATCCAATAATAGGTGTATTAAACAACTCTGAATTGGCATCATTTAAATAATCATAAACGATAGTCGGCTTTACCTTGCCACTGCTTACCATTTGTTTTAATAATGAATCACGATATTTTTCAGGTACAAAGTTTCTTTTTAAAAATGCATTTAGTTTTTTTGCATCTAATTGTAAAAACTGTTCTTTGGATAAATTATTAAAGTCGTTAAGTACATAACGCGAAGTGTCCATTTTGCTTTTAATGGTATCTGGGCGATGATTGTTATTATCTACATCTGCATATAAAATTTGGGGGTTGCCTGCATATACAGCTATGCCTGTTCTGCCAATATTTGCGCCATCGGGGAAACCAGAATTGCCCCCGGTAATTTTTTTCCATGTATTTCCACCATCTATACTTTTATAAATTGCAGAAGTAGGCCCCGACTCTTGAAAATCCCATGCACGCCGCTCGCGATGCCACATACAGGCATATACTTCCATTGGATTATTGGGATTGATATCCATATCTATTGCACTGGTATTTTCATCCACATACAATGTTTGCTTCCATGACTTTCCGCCGTCTGTGGTTTTGTACACCCCTCTTTCTTTATTAGGTGAATACAAATGTCCTGAAGCAGCTACCCACACTGTATTTTCATCTTTTGGATCAAGTAATACTTTACCAATATGATGGCTTTCTGGAAGGCCAAGGTAGGTCCAAGTACGCCCCTTGTCCACACTCTTATAAATACCTATACCTGCATAAGACGACCGGCTGCTATTTGCCTCACCGGTGCCTACCCAAATTATATTTTTATCCCAATTAACAGCAACATCACCAATACCAATCACACTGGCACTGTCAAAAACAGGCACAAGGCTTTGCCCGTTATTGTGAGTGTACCAAAGCCCACCGGTAGCATAAGCAATATAAAATTCAGTAGGGTCGTGTGGGTTAACATCTACATCTACTACCCTGCCACTCATTAAAGATGGTCCGATATTTCTAAAATTAACATCCTTAAAAATAGAAGAAGATGAAATTGCAGTTCTTTTTACTTCTGCTGCTAACCGTTCCTTTGCAGTAGTGGCTGGCCATTGAGCATAAGTATTGGTAAAGGTTAAAGTTATTAGAAACAAAAACAAGCAACGAAACAACAGCGTTTTAGAATAATTAACTTTGATAGGTATTCTCATTTAAAATTAGTTTGTAAAATGAAAGATAGATTTCTAAAAGTACAAAAACTTGCAATCATTTGCTTTATCCTTTTTTTAGGTTCATCGGTATCTGCACAGTATAGGTCATTCAAGATTTCTGTGAAGGGCGATACCATTAACGTTGTAGATAAAAATAATTTAAAACAAGGGCGATGGGTAATACATGTAGATCCATTGCGTGGCGAACCCGGCTATGAAAACGAAGGAGTATTTAAAAATGATAAAAAAGAAGGTGAATGGCGAATGTATTCATTGAAGGGCGATTTTCTGGCATTGGAAAATTATAAAGACGGAGGCAAAGATGGTTTATCACAATACTTTTCACCCTATGGCGATTTATTAAGAGAGGAGAACTGGCGAGGTTATAATCCTGATCAACCCTATGATACTATTCCAGTATATGGAATGGATAATAATGAAATATTAAGTTATAAAATTGTAAAGGCAGAGCCCTACAGTGTAAAAAACGGAACCTGGACATGGTATGAACCCTCTACAGGAAGGATTATGAAAATTGAAAAATACGACCGTGGCCATTTGTTAGATGCCCCCAAGGAAAATGTGATCGCCGATGAGCCAATGAAAAAAATAAAGCCTAAAGAAGTTTTGGAATATGAAAAGAAAAACAGTGGTAAGAAGAAAGTAAAATTAAGAAGCGGAGAAACCAATAATTGATTCAATCAATGCAGTAAATCAAAAAGGGTAGCTTTAAAAGCTACCCTAATTTTTTTTTCGGTTTTTCAATAAATAACTTCACTGTAATTGTTGTTTCTCTGGAAGGTTCAGTTTTTTACTAGGATTTTTAAATATTGGTTTTAAATCAGGATTTGGAAAGGCTACAATTACAAAATTCTACCTAATATAAGGCGAAAATAGTGCCAAAAATTAAAAACAGCTTAAATTATAGAAACTGATTAATTTACACATTAATTTTTCTTTAAATAAAATAGATTTTCCTTCTAAATTTCTGGCTTTTAATGCCTTCTGCCCCCCTTGCAGATTCTAATAAAAATCAATCCCGGAATGATTTGGTAAAAAACATTAATTGGTATGAAATAGCATTTGACCAATACTTCCAGTTATGCCCACCATCTCTTTCTATAAAATCATGGGCAATTTTTTTGTTCAACAAAATATGGTGCGCTTCCCGCGCGGTCTCAATAAATGGATCATCTACTCCGCAGTCAATAACGAGCGCTAAAGTACCTGCTTTTAAATCCTTAAGTAAGGTAACTACGGAGTAATTTTCAATCTCTGATGAATCCATGTATTTAAGAATTTCATATTTATTTTTAAAAGGTTGCAGATCTAAAACCCCGCTCATGCTGCCCGCAGCTACAAAATTATCCGGATGCTTTAAGGCCAGATAAAGTGCTCCGTGCCCTCCCATACTCAGGCCTGCAATAGCCCTATATTTCTTTAGGGGCAAAGTATTATAGGCAGAATCAATAAAGTGCACTACTTCCGTACTTATATATGTTTCATACTTCGAGTTGTTGTCTAACTTACTATCAACATACCAGCTATTGAAATTTCCATCAGGGCATACGATCATTAATTGAAATTCGTCTGCGTAATTTTTTAATTCAGGAACTTTGGAAATCCAATTAGCATAGTTGCCACTATAACCATGAAGTAAGTACACCACCGGATAGCGGTTATTTTTATTCTGATAAGAATAGGGCTTTATAACCACACATTTTTTAGCCACCTGCATCACATTACTCTGAATGCTAACAGTATCAACTATAGCAGCAAATGAATAAAAGGAAACGAATAAAATAAAAATTATTAAAAAGGAAACCTTACGAAGAACACTCATAGCTATTAATTTTAAGCTATTGCAAGCTAACTATTTTTACAAAGAATTAATATTGATTTATTTTTTTTAGGCAGAATTAAATCAGCACCTATATAGCAGCTGAGTCTCTCGAAGGTGACTCGGTGATTAATTTTATAAACGACGAGTACCGTGCCAGATACTTGACTGAAACTTGCTTAGAATACATATCATATAGTCTTGAGCTGCAAACCTCCGGACAGCAAAGTGCAATTTTTAAAATGATTCTACGAATAACAAGGAGAAACATAATTTCCCTTGTCTGTCTTATTGTTGTGCAAATTTTTCTTTTTGGCTAATTTTTGCTTTGCAAACACAAATAGTTTATTTCGTTTGATTCGTTTTTGCCATAAAAACCTAAGACCTTTCTCAATTTTGGCAAAATCAACAAAGGAGAAATTACAAAATGATCTTTTTAAAATAGCATTATGGAATTGAATTATACTACCCATCAAATGATGAATAATCTAAAATAAAAACTTTAGTCAAACAGCACTTTTCTGTATTCATTGCAGAATTTCTCTTCGCTAAAGTGTTCTATTGCATAAGCCCTGCCTGCGCTACCGGTTTTATTTAGCAATTCTCTATTTTCACTTAGGTATTTAATTTTACTTACAGCCTGATTAATTATGTCTTTATCCGGCACGGCAGGAAGCAAAAACCCTGTGTGCCCATCTTTTATATAGTCGGGGATTGCATTTACTGCCGTACTAATTACTACTTTGCCATTGGCCATCATTTCCATCACCGCAAGTGGCAAGCCTTCAAATGCTGAGGTTAAAATTAAGACATGCGATTGCTGATAGATTTTTTTTAATTCATCGCCGCTTACATTTCCATAAAATGTGCAAAAGGGAAAATCTTCGGTATGTACTACCGTAGATACATCGCCCGCAAAGGAGAAATGAACATCTGATTGCTGACTGTGCAATTCTTTTGCGATAGCAACTACAAGGGGCACTCGCTTTTGTGGTGCGCCACGGCCTACAAACAATATCTGCAAAGTGCCAGCCGCCATGGGATGGTATTCAGGTATTGCAATGCTATTATCTATATGAATTAGTTTTTTTTGCCAATGCAATGGAAGTTGATTATTGGTATATACAGTGGCGGCTTCCTGCAAGAGATTTTGTGTACTGAATATGCGTGTATCCATCATAGTTATAAATGCCTGAGTATAATTAAGCCATTTATTTACATGCGTTAATTCTATTTTTTTTATATTCTTTTTCAGATAAGGCAATACTTTATAAAAATAGATACTCTCGCCGCCCATTACTGTGGTGCTGGGCATAGTATTGATCCATGCAGCTAACTTGCTGCGGTAATAAATATTAATAAAGTGAAACAATTTTACATCTATCTTTTTATTCAGGTCTATAATGGTTACGTTGGGCTGATTAAATAAAATCAGAAAACCATTATTCGCTGGTTTTTTAGAAAAAATAACCAATATTTTTTTTTCAGGAAAGCATTTACAGATATCAGCATTTACTCTATTGGCACCGCCTATATCGGCCGAAGGGCAAAACATTATTAAATCATAAAACCCTTTTTTAGGAAATAAATGATACCCTATTTTGCCCAAAAAAATAATGGGGAAAATGAGAATTGATTCAGCTCTTCGTTTTAAAATGGCTTGGCGATAGGTCACCTTGAATGATAGTATTTTTTTAATAAACGGGATAAGTATTCCTTATTAAAATTAATGGAAAGGTCTTGAATAGCAGCAGATAGATTGCTTACATCTATAAATTGTCGGGTACCCTTTTCTTCATATACTGCATGAGCTTTTTTCTGTAAATGGTTTTCTACTTCTTTGAGTATCTCTACCATTGTGTAGTTCATAGTGTTGGCAAGGTTGGTAATACTATTGAGAAAGAGTTTTTTCTGTATCACATAGTTTGCCAACAGGTACAATTCATCTATACCAATAATATTTCTATCTGCATTTTTCCAGATAGTTACCTGCTTATCACCCAAAATACTGAAAATAAGAAAGTTCAAAAGTGTATATGGATTATTGGACAGGCCCGCTACATTGGGCACTCTAAAAATATGATAACTTTTTATTTCTGTAGCAATTAATCTTTCTATATTTTTTTTATGAAGTATGTACGGGGATTGCTCTCGCCCTTCATCTGCTACGCTACATGTGCTGAAATACACCAGATGCTTTTCAGGGTTTTCATTAATTACTTTTTCTAAAAGATTAGTTTCCCGCTCAAAATTTTCTTTCTTAGTCTCACGTGAATTGGAAACACCTGAGGCAAAAATAATTACATCATTATTCTTATGATAATTTTCAAACCTGTTTGCAATCATTCCATTACCTATAACCATAAAGTATTTTAAAGTGATGTATTGACAGTGGCTGCAGCCGATATTGTACCAGATTCTCTGTTTTTTACTTTAAAAAACACGGCAAGAAGAATTATTAAGAATACCAGTAAGCTGGCTATAATACTGATCATTCTGCCTATGGTATATGATTTCGGTTCAAATTTAAATTCAATACTATGCTTACCTGCCGGCAGGTACATGCCTCTAAGTACATAATCCGTTTTAAAATAATTATCTTTTTTGCCATCCACATATACATCCCAGCCAAACGGATAATATATTTCACTAAAAACCGCTACTTGTGGTGTTTTACTTTCATACAAATAATTGATCTGATCATTCAGGTTGGATATTAATTTGATAGATGCAGTAGAATCAGAGACAGGTGCTTGTATTATTTGTGCTTTAAATTTATTCTCTATAACTGCTGTATCCTTAAGGTCAGTCTTATCAAGCGCCAGCATTTCCTGATCTGCATTGTTTACATATTTAATTCCCTTGGCAAGCCATACATTGCCATAAGCATTTGGGTTTAGTTGTGCCATTGGTTTTCCCGTCTGCGGATTTTGAGTAATGAAATATTTAGTGTTGAGCATATTAAACACTTGCATATTTCCCTTGCTTAGTTGGTAGGTAATCAGGTCATTGTACAGGTCTAATTTTGCAGGGTGGTAGCCGCCTACCGAATTGTGATGGAAAGAAGTAGAAGCATCATTAAACACATCTACAGTTTGATTGAATACCCTAAAATTAGCATGATCGGGATCCTTTAAAATCTGCAAGTCTGCTTCAGTAGGAATAAAGGCAGATTCGTAATCATTTGCATCTACATACTTGTCTGAATTTAAATAACGGTTGGCTATACCCAACAGATCGTACCCACTAAATAGGATAAGGCCAGCAACAAGTATGGGGGCTGTGATTTTTTTATTTACAAATAGAAAGAGAAGAATAAATGCAAGAGCCATAAGTATTGTACTCCTTAATAGGTCGCTACCCATTAGGCTTTTGCGATCACTTTGGAGAGCATTGATGATACCGGAACTTGTTTGTTCTGCCTGCTGTTGCATTTGTGGCGGTACCGGCTGGCCTGCGGGAACCTGATGCAGTATGTTTTGTTGAATGTTTTCTTTAAACCCTTTATCTGCCTTACTGCTAAAGGAGGCATTGAAATAAAATGCTGCAAGTAATAAAAGTATCACGCCCGAAATGACACCTGTAAGTTTTAGTTTCTTTAATATTTCTTCTTTATTGAACCCTTCTTTTATTAGTTTGCTTACGGCTAATACACCTGCGAGTGGTAGGCAGAATTGCGGGATTACCAATGCCATAGTGGTAGCCCTGAACTTATTGTAAAATGGCAGGTAATCAAATAGAAAATAGTTGATGCCTTTTAAATTAGCACCCCATGCTAAAATAATGCCTACAGCACTTGCGGCGAGCAACCACCATTTGTACCAGGAATTTAAATATACCATTGCGAAAATAAACAACAGGCATATAATAGCCCCTAAGTAAACTGGGCCTCCTGTAAATGGCTGCGCACCCCAGTACGATGATCCATTTGCATATTGTAATGCTTGATCTTCTGGAACTCCCAATTCTGAAAATTTTTCTACAAATTTTGAATTACTATTGTATTCATTACCTCCATTACTTCCGCCGTACAATCCGGGAACTAAAAAGGTCATCGTCTCACCAATGCCAAGGCTATAATTAAAAGCATAATCTTTATTGAGCCCACCTTTGGTTTTTACATTTTTGTCGCCTAAGGTTAATTCAGATCGCCCGCCACGCATGCTTTCTTTGGCATATTCATAGGTAGGCATCATGGTTACAGCACAGCATGCCAGGCCTATCACTCCTGCTGCCAGAGCTAATGCTGCTGATTTAATGGCTGATGCCAGTTGTTTTTCTTTGTAGGATTTTATTGCGAATGCTATTACCATTATCAATGCAATGATTAATGTGTAATAAACAATCTGCACATGATTTTGCATATTGAGTAGCGCTGAAAAAAGTGAGGTGATGGCAAAGCCAACCCAATATCTTTTTTGAAATAATAAGAGCACTCCTGCTATTACAGCAGGTGCATATCCCAAAGACATCATTTGGGTATCATGCCCTGCGGATATTATTATTGGGTCGAAAGTGGAGTAGGCATAAGCAAGCCCGCCCATGATTCCCAGCCAAGGATTACCACCGGCTACTACACATAGAAAATAAAAACAAATGCAGGCAAGGAAGAAAAAATTCATTGGTTTAGGAAGGCCGAGTGTAACGATAGATTGGAAATAACCAACTGAAATTTTGGTTCTTGAATCAAGAAAAATCTGGTATGCCGGCATACCGCTAAACATGCTATTTGTCCAAAGGGGGTAATGCCCATTTTTTTCATTGAATTCAACAGATTGCTGGCTCATTCCTCGCCAACTTTGTATATCATGCTGGGCTACTACTTTTCCCTGCAATGCAGGCTTACAATATACAATGGCTACTACTAAAAATATAATGATTGCAGCTATGTGAGGTAATACCTTTTTCCAATTAATATTTTTCATGTGGCAAAGTAAAGGAAAAAGGAAAGTAAAAAGTAAAAAGTAGATAGTAATTGAGGAAAAGTTGGGGCTAATTATATATGCCCATCTTAGGGTGTACTATCACCATTTCTGGTTCTGAATGAAGATACCTACTGAGAAAATATTTTAGGAAAGTGTAAATTGTATTTTTTACTTCCATTATTATTACCTTAGTTTTTAAACTCACATCTATGGCATTAAGCAGAATATGGGCTGCATTTATTATTGTTGCTGTTTTGGCTGCAGGCTATCAGGCCCTTTTTGTGCAGGGGCAAAAAAATATATTTAGTAATATGGTAGTGGGGAAATCAGGAGATACTTCTCAAACCAAATTAGTGGATTCTACAATGCTTGCCCCGGTGGTACTTCAGGCCTTGAGAAGTGGAAACAGCTATACCGATGGCAGCAAAAAATATAATCGAGACAGCAAAGGAAATTATATACAGTACAGAGAGCAGCATGGGGATGGAATCATTGCAACTGCTAAAACTTCTGTAGATATTGCTATCAACCTTATTGGTATTATGGCGCTTTTTATGGGCTTTATGAGTATTGCCGAAAGAGCAGGCGGTATTCGATTGCTTTCAAAAATTATTGGACCCTTCTTTTCAAAACTATTTCCAGAGTTGCCCAAAAATCATCCTGCAATGGGCCACATGGTTATGAATTTTTCAGCAAACCTTTTAGGATTAGATAATGCTGCCACACCATTTGGTATTAAGGCAATGGAAAGCTTGCAAGAGTTAAATCCGAGTAAGGATACCGCATCCAATTCGCAGATCATGTTTTTGTGCCTGCATGCTTCTGGCCTTACTTTGATACCGGTGAGCATCATTGCTATACGAGCATCCTTGCATGCTACTAACCCTACAGATATTTTTATTCCTTGTATGATTGCCACTTTTGTGGCCACTATTGCAGCTATGATGATTGTTTCTTTCAGGCAAAAGATAAATGTATTGCAACCGGTTATACTTTTATGGGTACTGGGTATTTCTGCTATTATTTCATTATTAGTAATTTATTTGCGGTCAATGGATTTTATTGGGGTGCAAACCTTTTCCGGTATTTTAAGTAATGGCCTGATTCTAATACTGTTTTTCCTGATAGTGCTTGGGGCATTGTATAAAAATATTGACATTTTTGATGCATTTGTTGAAGGCGCCAAAGGCGGCTTTGAGGTAGCGGTAAAGATTATTCCTTATCTGGTGGGCATGTTAGTAGCCATAAGTATGCTGCGTACCAGTGGCACATTTGATGTAATCATCCAGGGGATGCGTTCATTTTTTGTGATGTTGGGCACCGATACCAGATTTGTAGATGGCTTACCCACGGCACTTATAAAGCCTTTAAGCGGTAGCGCTGCACGGGGTATGATGATTGATACGATGACCACCTATGGCTCAGATTCCTTTGCCGGCCGGCTTTCTTCTATACTGCAAGGCACATCAGATACCACGTTTTATGTAGTAGCAGTATATTTTGGTGCGGTATCTATTAAGAATACACGTTATGCTATTGGTTCTATGTTGCTCGCAGATCTGGTAGGGATTATTACAAGTATTTTATTGGCTTATTTGTTTTTTGGGAGTGCAGGGTAGGCTTGGCATTAAGTGGGTCAAATAATTAGGGGAGAAACTGTTTAGGTTTCTCCCCTAATTTGTTAGTTCAAAAATGATAAAAGAGAATCACATTTATTGCTAAAATGATAGCAAAGGATATTATTGTTTTTTTACCTGTACAGTTTCGTCCACACCTTGCACTTTCATTTTATAAGTACCATCCGATGCACGATAGATATAGACTATAGGCCTAAACATACTGTTTACATACAATGTTTTAATTTCATCTTGAACCCATGTGTCGCCATTTAATAATTTAAATGAAGTAGTACCATCCCATCCTCTAAAATCACCATTAATGTTACTTTCTATCACATCCTGCAGTTTTGTGGCAGATAGAGGTTCTACTACTCCTTGAATTACTAATTTATATTTATTTCTTTTTTCTTTATACACATCTACAGTAGGGTTGGCTACTGCACTCTTTTCTTTTATTTTACCGGTTATTTCATAAAAATTTTTAGACCTGGTTCTTAATAAAAAGCCGGGCGCAAATATTGTATTGACTGGCCCATCAAAAAACGTGGATTCATCCGGTTTGGTGGTGCTATCTATTTTGGTTTGTGCTGAGGTAGCATTAACAAAAAAGAACATGGTGCAGAATGCTACTAATAATGATTTCATAGTATGAGTTTTTAAGTTTAGAAGTAAGTAGAAATAATTTGTTGGCAGGTTGCATTTTCTCTGAATTTTATAATGAAAATAAAAAGCTGCCACCTGTTTTAAAGGTAAGCAGCCATTTCAAAGATAATTTTAAAAATAACAGCCTACTCGTGCCTGTAAAATGTTATGGTTCTGGCTTTAGTATTAGCTGGTACAATAGGGATTGAGAAATCGCCCCTATAATAAACTGTATAGGATTTTTGGCTTCCTGCCTGGAAAGCCATTTTTGCTAAAATGGTTCGCTGCGCCAAGGGCGTAGTAGAAGGGACTCCTTTAGCTAATGATCTGGTTATGTACAGCGTATCAGTCACTTGAAGGTTCACCCCAATCTGAGTAAAGGCAGTTGCAGAATCAGGCCTAATGTTATTGTAAATAATTCCATTTCTTGCATAAGAGTACAAATCTGCCATAGCAGTATCATTTACTACTGCGTTCACAAAACGAATATTGTAATAGCCCACAGTAGGCGGAAAATTGTAAACATCTTCCATAAACATTTTGGAAGAATCTCTAAGTGAATTGATAGAATCTGTGATAATAAATGAATACTGATGATTGGCCAACATTGTTTTGTTAAGCGTCAAAATGTTTATGGAATCAGGATTGACTTTGCCGGAAACGGAAAGCCTGATTTGCTGCTGACCGGCTGGTACTGCAATGTAGCCAAACCCGGTAGACGTATTAGGATAGGTGGCACCAAAAGTCATGAATGCAGGTGTAGTGGCTGGTGTAAAACCGGTAATTTTTTGCCCGTTGATGAAGACATTAAAGGAGTCCTGAGCATTAAATATTTTTCTAAAATTAGGCGATGCATGTACTATGGAAAGGTATGCCATGCCCTCCGCTTTTTGAACCGATGCCGTTATGGGGAAATCTCGTTTACATGCGGTGAATCCTACCATAAGGATGGCCCCGATCAATGCGGTTAATAATATTTTATTTTTCATTCTAATGAAGTTTAAAGTTTAAAATTATTTTTGTGAGAACCACATCTCGTAGGTATTATAGTCGAGGTTCATAGCGCCAATCCTTGTTAATTCTGGTACATTATAAAGGTATTCAGAGTTATAACGCGGCCTGAACCGGTACACTAATTTATTTAAATTATTGGCATATAAATACTGACCGGCTGGGGGCGCAAAACTTGCATAAACCTGAATGCCTGTTTTTGGATCTACATCTGTGTAATGATACTTGCGCATATCTGTCCATGTTTGTTGCATTCCCCATCCATATAATGCAATATATTTTTGAAGCATTATATGAGATAGTGTGAGGTTAGCATCATTGGTAGGTACTATTGCCGGATTAGCGAGGTATGCTGCTTTAGAGGCTGGTGTAATTACGCTTGCGGCTGGTATATTCTGGTTGTAAGTAGTAGTCAGCATATCAAAATTCAAACTAATTCCATTTTTATAGGCTGTCATTGCAGTAGCATAATCACCTTTCTTGAGTGCAGCTTCTGCTTTAGTAAATTGCATTTCAGATGCTGTCATTAATGGCCAAGGGCTTACGTCCTGAAAGACGTATCGGCTATTATCAACTGTTGGTGACCCAGTAGAAGATGGTGTAGGGTGGCCCCAAAAATTCTGAGGATAATCATTAACTGCAAGGCTGGAAGTACCGAGCCATGGTGTAAATCCTCTGTATTCCCCATTCAAGTTTTCACGAAGCATGTAGGGTGCTCTTGGATCTGCTACGCCTGAAAAGGCGCTGTCGTTTCGTCCCGACATAAGGTTGGCAATATAGGCGCCTTGCCTTAGGGTACCAATATTCCCTCTCCATGGACCATAGTAATTGAGGTTTGCAGATATAGTACCACCTTTAAATTTCGCTGTTATATTATCATCATTGGTGGTCATTGCCAGATTAGTGTATTTTATCACTGAATCTGCAAATTTTGAAGTATTGTAAAGGTCTTTGCTGCTCAGGTCATTATATGATCTGGCTAATATTCCATAAACAAATTTTTTCCATTTGTTTACATCACCATTATTCATAAATGCATCTCCAATTGCAAGATTTGCCTGGCTTACCTGGCCATCTGTTCTATTTAGAAAGCTTAATGCTCTGAAACATACTGCACGGCAGCTATCATAGAAGTCTGGCTGCGGATCGTACAAAAATTGTTGTAGGCTTGGATTGAATGCTTGTTTCAAAATAGCATCGCCGTATTCGTTGGTTAATTCTAACCAACCCCAGGCTCTGATAGCCCAAGCTACACCTACATAATCCCATTTTTGTTGTTCAGAACCCCATTGGATTATTTTATTAATGTTTGCACCGCCGGCATAATAAACAGACCCCCACATAGATCCGGTATTATCTGTTGTTCCGGTAGCGGGCCCCATTTCGCCATATAGTTCTAGATTGGTTTGGGTGCCCCAGTATTGAATATAACGGCCGATGAAAGTACCATCGAGCTGTACGCCAAAGGTGGTTCCATTGGACGAGTAAAAATAGACCATTCCACCAATTACACTGGGTAAGATAGCTTCTATTGGTTGCTTCACCGCCGCATTGGGGTTCAGATAGGCAGACTCAATCTTCTTTTGACAAGAGGACATCATCAAAAGAAGACTAGCAAGCCCTAGTACTGGAGTAATTTTTAATAATTTATTTTTCATAAAACAATTTTTAAGTTTATTATAAACGTTTTTCAATTAAAAGTTAGCACGCAAGCCAAAACTTAAGCTCAGTGGAGTTGGCGCATTACCAAAATCAAAACCATACCCACCAACACCAGTTGTAGCCGGATTATTTCCATTAACTGCAGGGTCGGCACCTTGATAATTGGTAATCAGAATTAAATCATTGCCTGTAATGAATGCGCTTAGGCTTCTTAATCCTTTTATCTTTTGCAATGCTTTTTCTGGTAGCATATAGCTAAAGGTTAAATCTCTTAATCTAAACCAATTTACATTTTTTTGGATGAACTCTTCTTCAGGCATAGTGGTATAATATGTATTGGTATAATATGGATTGATTATTATGTTATTCTTAGTGGGATTCGCAGTATTTTGTAACCCATCATTCAATACACCATTTACAACTATTGGAGTCATTCTATCGGACTCTCTTTTGCTTTTACCCAACCCATTAAGGTATTGGTCGGTTGCATTATATATATCGCCGCCAACTTTCAGATCCCATAGGAAACTTAAAGTCATGTTTTTATACCGGAAGGCGTTTAAGGTACCTAAAGTAAAATCAGGAGTTCTATCGCCAATTACGGTGAAGGTTGCATTCACTACAGGAATACCAGTAGCGGGATTTATTAATATTTGCCCTGCATTATTTCTGGAATAACTATAGCCGGTAATGGTACCTGTTGAATATCCGCGTACAAGGCCGCCTCGCGCATTACCATACATCCAAGTATCAGAATTATAGTAATCATTTTTCACGCCTATTGCCAATGGTAAAGTCAGTACCTTACTCCACATGTGGTTAAAGTTCAACCTTACATTCCAGTCAAAATCTTTCTTTTTAATTGGTGTGACATCTACACTTATTTCCACCCCTTCATTACGCAATGAGGATACGTTTCCGGTATTCAATACAAACCCGGTGGCATAACTAGCCCGATAACCCTGACTAATCTGATCGAGGCATAAAGTATTATAATATGCAGCATCAATAGATAAAGCATTTTTGAGTAACCTCAATTCTGTACCAATTTCATAAGTTTGTTGCCTTTCCGGTTTTAAATTTTCATTGGCATTCGTATAGCCATAAGAGAAAGAAGGAATGGATGAACTATATTGGTTATTTACAAAAACAGATTGGTTGGAATAAGGGTCATTTAATCTGGCAGTACTTGCCAGTGATCCCCGTAATTTAGCAAAATTTAAAAAATCGCTAGATTTTAAACCGGGAAAAATATCTGTCATTATCAGACTTAAACTTGCCGCCGGATAATTGTAGTGATTATTTTTTGTAGGAATAGGTGAGGCTTGCTCAAACCTATGCGAATAGGTAATAAAGGCTAGATTTTTATATCCGATTGTAGCTTCGCCAAAGTAGGCAAGCTCTCTAAGGATACTTAAATTAGGAAGTCCAAAATAATTCCTTAACAATCTGGTTCTTGTGCTTTCCAATGTGTTACTGCTATCAGTACTCACTGAATCTTTTAATTTATTACCTAAAACACCAAACTGTTGAGTTTCATAATCCTGCCACATGGTACCCACCATCAACCTGGTAGCAAAATCTCCAACTTTTTTACTTGCAGTGGCGGTGATGGTATGGTTGTATCCTTTATAAGTCCTGTAATAATTATCAAGTGTACCTCCTGTGGCAGCGCTCAGGAAAAAAGATTCAGGATGTGTAAATAAATATCCATCTTGCTTGTAGGTATCATATCCAAATCTGCCAGCTAAAGTTAACCAAGGAAATGGGCGGATATTGATGCTCATGGTAGCTACCCAACGACTATTTTTATCGCCTGAAATATTATTTTTTGCACTCCATAAAGGGTTGTCATAATCGCCATTGAACGTAGTTCCATAAACCAATTTCTTATCTCCATTTGGTAATTGATAATCTTGCATATTATCTACAGATGGCCACATGTACAAATCAATCAAATAAGAGTTGGCGCCTTTCAACGGCTTAACGTTATTAGAATTAATGTAGGAAATTGAAGGAGCAAAATCAATATATTTTCCAATTTTGGTATTATTAGAAAGTTTGAAATTGTATTTAGTGTAACTGTTATGAGGTACTACACCATGGTCATCAAGATATTGCCCTGAGAACCTGAATCCAGAATTTTTGCCACCGAATTCTAATCCGAGGTTGTGGGTTTGTGTAAAACCGGTACGATAGAAATTATGAAGATTATCATATTTCTTAGTATTTGCAGGATAGGCAGGTCCAAAAGAAGTGTATTGACCTACTGCTGGTGGCGCTGTAGGTATCCCATTAGTACCAGGACCATAATTGTCCTCAATTTTAGCAAACCTTGTAATTTTTTGCAATCTGAAGTTGTCGTCATAATTTACCCTTATTTTACCATTGGTAGCTCTTGCTTTTTTCATGGTAATTACTACAGCCCCAGAGCTTGCCTGGCTACCGTATAATGCAGTTGCTTCAGGCCCTTTTAAAATAGTAATTGATTCAATATCATTTGGATTCAAATCTGCAATGCGATTGGTATAATCATTATTCCTGTTGGGGAGATCTGAAGCAAGGCCAATACCACTTCCACCTTGTGAATTTGAGTTTACGGTTTGGTTGTCTAAGATTACACCATCCACAATAAAAAGAGGTTGATTGTTTCCAGACATGGTATTATAACCTCTCAATACGATTCCGGCAGAGGAGCCAGCTACACCACTTGTTGGTGTAACGGTAACACCGGCTATTCTACCTTGAAGCCCATTTACAAAATTTTCCCGTTGAGTTCCGGCTACTTCTCCGCCTGTAAGGCTTTGAGCAGAATACCCTAATTCCCGGGCATTACGTTTAATATCCATAGCCGTTACTACTACCTCATCCAATTCACCTTTACTTCTATTCAATACTAAAGAAAGGTTATCAGCGCCTGTTACTTTTACTTCTCTTTTAGCAAAGTTTACTGCACTTATAATAAGTACATCGCCTGGCGCTGCTGTGATAGAAAAATGGCCGTTATCATCCGTTTTGGTCCCCAACTTAGAGCCGCGTAATAAAACAGATGCGGCCTCAACGGGGTTTCCATCTGAGGATAAAACTGTACCTGTGACCGTGCGCTTTTGGGCACTGGCTGTCTGGCTTACCTGCAGTAGTAGCAGCGCCATAATAATTGTTGCAAATTTTCTCATACATTGGTTTTATTAAAATGATTCAATTATGACAAGGGAATTAATGATTATGCTGCATTCCCGTAATTCAAAAAAAAGATTTTAGCGTTCAAGTTTCTAAATAATTTCTATCCCGGCGTTTTTATAAGGTTCCAAAATTTTAGCATCGGCAGGCAATTCTGTAATCAGGGTGTCTATTTTCTTACTATCACATATTTGAATCGGCTGCCGAGTATTGATTTTTTCGGAGATAGTCAGGCAAACTAACTTTCGTGCTGATTCGATCATCGCTTTTTTTACCTGAACTATATCCCAGTCGTTATCCGATACTCCCGTTTCAAGGTTTATTGCATTTATTCCAAGAATACATAAATCCACCTGCAGTTCTTTTATTTTTGATATCGCTTCTGAGCCTACTGTAAATCTTGAATTTTTTGAAATCTTATCGCCAATTGCAATTACCTCTATCGTTGGGTGCTTAGCATATTCATTTAGTGCAGGGATACTCCCTGAAATAAATGTGGCATTCAATCTCGCAGGCAATTCCCTCGCCATCTCTATTACTGTGGTGCCCCCACCCGTTAAAATAAACATTCCATCCTTAATTAATGACACCGCTTTTTTTGCAATCACTCTTTTTTGATGATAAGCATACACATCTTTATTAGCATCATCGTCATTTATAAAAGACGGCGACATAGCACCTCCATGTATTTTTATCAACTTTCCCGCATCCGAAAGTTCCATCAAATCTCTTCTTATGGTGTCGTGAGACACCTTTATCTGGTCGCTCAAATCAGTAAGCAAAACCTTATTATGCAAATTCACCTGATGAATAATATAGGCTTGTCTTTCAACCTTAAGCATTAGTTAATGTATTGTTAATCAAATATAATGGTTAAAAAATTAATAAACCGCAAAAAGTGCAATTATTTTTTTTTAAACCCGTGTGCATATTTTTTTATTTTTTTTGATTGGTACATTTTAATAAAAAGCTACAATCCTTTGTTCATAGCATTTTCATGCATTATTTGTGAAATTTAGAACTGTATAAATAAAATATTTTTTTTATAAAAAAAATATTAGATTTGTTCTTGAAGGCTAAAAAGCCGCAAAAATTGCGCGGTTTTTTGCCGCAAAAAACTGCACCAAATCATTATTATAGCAAAGTTTAAGTGGCTTTAGAAATTAAATAATTATTGCGCGGTGAGTTATTAGTACTATCAAAATAGTAAACTCTTTATAATAATTTAACCATTTTTCTTACCATTTCAACTATTATTCTAAAATGAAAAAGATTCTCCTTGTAGTTTTGGGTGCGCTTTTTTTTATGCAGGAAGGCTACTCCCAGCAAATTGCCGTCAGCGGTAAAGTTATCTCATCAGAGGGTGTGCCGCTCTCGGGTGTTTCTGTAAAAATTAAAAAGAAAAACACCGGTACTAGCACCAGCACTGATGGCACCTATTCTATCAAAGCCGATAAGACAGACGTGCTTGTATTTAGCTACGTAGGGTATGCCGCTATTGAGAAGGAAGTAGGATCTCAGTCCATCATTAATGTGCAAATGAGTGAAGACGTGCGCACATTAACAGAGGTGGCTGTTACCGCATTTGGTGTAAAACAAAAGGTTAGAAGTCTTGGGTTTTCTACCCAAAATGTGAAAGCCAATGAAGTGGTTGAATCACAGCAGCCCAATATTGTAAATGCTTTGCAAGGAAAGGCAGCAGGTGTGCAAATTACCAACTCAAGTGGAGCACCTGGGGCTTCATCAAGTATTATGATAAGAGGAGGTAATTCATTAAGCGGGAATAATCAGCCCTTATTTGTAGTAGATGGTATTCCCATTGATAATTCTACTCCGGTAGGGCAAGGAGGTTTAGTAGCTTCTTATGGACCTGCTACTAATAGGGCTATTGATATAAACCCAGAAGATATAGCAAGCATTACAATACTAAAAGGTCCGGCTGCAGCGGCACTGTATGGTATTCGTGCAGCATCTGGTGCCATTATAATTACTACCAAAAAAGGTTCGGGTGGAGCAGCCAGAATAACCTATCAGGGTACTTTTTCAATGGATAATGTGAACCGGCTTCCTAAGCTACAATCCCAATTTAAGCAAGGTGCCTTAGGCTTGGCCAATCCCACAGCTCCGTATTCCTGGGGCCCTGCATTTGCACCAGGTGATACTATTTATGATAACCTGAAAGATTTCTTCAAAACAGCATTTACCCAATCTCATGACTTATCAATGAGTGGAAGCTCTGAAAAGTCTAACTATTATGCTTCAGGGTCTTACTTTGATCAAGGCGCTATTACAAATAATTCCGATTTTAAAAGAGGCTCATTTAGAATTAATTCAGATACGAAAGTGGGAGAAAAGCTTACAGTAGGCGTGTCTGCAAATTATGTGCGTACTGATAGGCATTATGTACCGCAAGGCGATGCAAATGGAGTGATGGGCGCTTTGTATTGGCCAAGAAATGATAACATGAAAAATTATCTTGACGCAAATGGAAAACAAAGAGTGGTAAGCCCTACCGGAAATGATAATCCTTATTGGAGTATTCAGAACAAGCCGATAACCAGTTTGGTTAATAGAATAATTACAGTTGGTAATTTAGACTATAATCCATTTCAATTTTTAAATATTACTTATAGGTTGGGTACAGATTATTATAATGAAACTTTTAAATCCGTGAATATGCCTACCGGCTCTTTCAAAGGATCTGTAAACCAGTCTATAAGTAATAACCAGATCACTACCTCTACTTTAATAGCTACTTTTAAGAAAACAGTAAAGAGCGATTTTAATTTCAGCCTTTCTTTGGGGCATAATCTTGAGAGTTCTTCCTACAGAAGTACTACTTCTAGTGCCATACGTTTTATTGATCCAAGTTTTCCTAGCATTAATAATACTGTAGCTACAGACCGCTCTGTTTCAGAATATTTAAGCAGAAGAAGAATAGTAGGTTTATTTGGTGATTTTAATTTTAACTGGAAAGAAATTGTATATTTAAATGCAAGAGGCCGCAATGACTGGTCTTCAACTTTACCAATAGCTGATAATTCATTTTTCTATCCAGCCTTGAGTGCTTCAGTAATTTTTACAGATTTATTAAAAATTACTGGTATGAAAAATGATGACCGTGTTTTTAGTTATGGTAAAATAAGAGCAGCTTATTCCGAAGTGGGTAAAGATGCACCTCCACACGTGCTTACTTCGTCCTTGCAAACAGTTACCAATACATTTACCATTAATCCGAGAGGTTTTATTACCAATGCTAATAATGCATTTGGTAACCCTGCCTTATTGCCTGAGTTTACTAAGGCATTTGAAGCAGGAGCCGATTTGCGTTTTTTTAACAATCGTTACGGTATAGATTTTACCTATTTCAGAAGCCAGTCTGATAATCAAATTCTGGCTACGCGTACTCCTCCAGCAGCAGGGGCTTTTCTTACTTACCTAAATGGTGGCTCCATTAGGAATGAAGGGGTGGAAATTGTTTTAAATGCTAGGCCTGTTATACAAAGAAATTTCAAATGGTCTATTGATATAAATTTTGCACACAATACCTCAATAGTCAAAGCGCTGCCCGGACTTTTGGACCGTGTAGAATTGTCTGATGCATGGACCAATAACAATGCTGCAGAAGCTGCAGCATTTCTCAATGGAAGTTTGTTTGGTATAAATGGGCAAACCTTTAAGAAAAATAGCAGTGGCCAATTATTATTAGATAATAAAGGGGCACCACAATTAGGCGGCTACTCTAATATTGGTGATAGAAACCCAGACTTTACCGCAGGCATCACCAATACTTTTAATTACAAAGATTTTATGTTCTCGTTTATGGTAGATATTCGTCAGGGCGGCAAAGTATTTAATGCTACAGAAGTCTCATTGGTACTTTCTGGCTTGAGCACTAAAACTATTGATCGCGGTACCAGAGTGTATGATGGAATTATAGAATCAACCGGGCTTAAGAATACTTTAGCCATTCCACTAAATCAGGATTATTATCGCTTGCTTTATGCTAATCAGGGATATGATTTTGTGGAAGATGGAGGCTGGGTACGCCTTAGGTATGTTGCACTTTCATACAATGTGCCCAAACAGATATTAGGCAAATCTAAAATTAAGGGCCTCTCTTTCACAGCTACCGGTAGAAACCTGATTCTTTTAACCAAATATTCAGGTATAGATCCTGAGGTTTCAGGAAGCGGTGCCGGCGTAGGTGGTTCAGGTTCTTTTGGGTTCGATAATCTGGGCGTACCTGCTACACGCGGTGTAGATTTGGGCATTAAACTAACTTTTTAATTTGCAAAAATTTTTTTTATGAAAAATAGATATAAAATAATTTCTCTCTTAGTTGTTGGAATTATATTTCTAACATCCTCCTGCAAAAAATACCTTGACGTAAATAAGGATCCTAACAATCCATCTGTAGTTTCTGCTGCCAACAGGCTAGTAGGCGCTATCACTACCTCTAATGGCGCAGCAATGTGGCGTGGCTCCAGAGAGGTAGCTGCAGTAACTCAATATGGCGTTGCAAAAAATGTACCCGGTGCAGCAGAAACCTGGCGGTTTACATCCAGTTATTTTCTGATGCAAAACGCTTATGTGTGGTCCATGCCTAATTGTGTAGATTTAATTAATTTAGGCAATCAGGAAGGCAGCCCTAACTTTGTTGGAGCTGGGGAAACTTTATTGGCAGCAAACTTCGGACTACTCACAGACCAACTTGGAAGCATAGTAGTAGATGACTATTATAATGGCAAATCGCAATTAAATCTGGAACCCCAGGTGCAGGATCAGCAGTCAGTTTATAGGCATATTGATTCACTTTTAGATCATGCCATATTATCATTTGCCAGCACCTCTAACAAAACAGCCTTGAACTCCGCAAACGGTGATATTATGTATCAGGGCGATGTAAATAAATGGACCCGTTTTGCATGGGCATTGAAAGCTAGATACCTCAATCATCTATCAAAAAAATCAGCACTTTATAATCCTGCTAAAATTATTGACGCTTGTAGTAAAGCCTTTAATGCCGATGGTATGGATGCTGAATTTGCTCATCTTGCTGGCGGCCTGCAAACCGATGAAAACCCCTGGTTTAGTTGGGGTGGATTTGACAATGGCACAATCACTGACCCCAATGACCCAAATTACAACCCAAGATACTTTACGTGGAGCCAGTTTTTTGTAAACATGCTTTCATCATTTCCGGTAACGAATAATTTGTATCAAGATCCTAGAATCGGAAAGATTATGAAACCTGCACTTACCGATGGTCAATTTAGAGGTTTGATAGTAGGTGGTGGGTTAAAGGGCGGCCAAGGCGCACTTGCAAATGGCCAACCCGGTGATGCTACTAAAATTAATGGTAATGATTACAGCAGTTTTGCTAATAGTGGCTTTTATACCAATCAAACATCTGCTACACCTTTTATTACTTATTCTGAAGTAAAGTTTATTGAGGCAGAAGCACGGCTTAGATCCAATGATGCACCAGGCGCCTTGGCAGCTTACGAAGAAGGAGTAAAATCAAACATGCGAAAAATGGGTGTGTCCGTTGCCAATATCAATAGCTATTGGGCTGCTCAGTTGGCTGATGGCTTGGTGGCACATTTTGGAAATCTCACTAATGGGTTAAGCCATATTTTCAGAGAAAAATATATCACTATGTGCCTGAACCCAGAATCATGGGTAGATATGAGAAGGGTAGATTATAGTAAAGATATTTATGGCCCTTCATTGATGAGGCCTATTAATATAAACTCTACTGTTTTTGATGCGAACAACCCTAATCAATGGATAAGAGCCATGTGTTATGAAAGTAATGAAGAGGTAAGAAACCCTAAAGCTGTGGGCGACAACTCACCCAAACATCGCCTTCTCACTCCTCTTTGGTGGGATACCAATTAGAAAATATTATTGATAGTTTTAAAGGCAGAGATAAATTTATCACTGCCTTTAAAACTATTTTTTTTGTTTAAAATAAGGTTGCCTAAATTTCTATTAGTACTATATTTCACTAATATTTAGTTCAAACCATTTTCTCTATCGGTATGTATAATACCATAATACAATAAAAATTGAAAAAGAATAAACCACTTTTTTATTATGCCGGACAAATTCTTATTGCTGTTTTAATTGGGAATACTTCCTGCGCCCAAGCCACATTCCGTACATTTTATAAGCCCATCATTTTTGATTCGGCAAGAACTCGTCTTACTTTGGAATATCTGAAAAACAGACATAGCATGACGCAAGCTACACCAACCATTAAGCCCATTATGGTGGTTTTGCATTGGACTGCTATTCCTACTTTAGAAGCCACATTTGATGCTTTTAACCGGGCTACTCTACCGGCAGCACGCGCGCCCATAGCTACAGTCAGCAACTTAAATGTTTCTTCACAATATTTAATTGATCGTGATGGAACTATTTTTCAGCTTATGCCTGATTCCCTTTTTGCTCGACATGTAATTGGATTAAATTATTGTGCTATTGGAGTAGAAAATGTGGGAAGCGAAACAAGCCCTCTAACTGATGCTCAACTCAAAGCAAATGAAGACTTGATTAGGTATCTTGTCTCCAAATATCCTATAGAATACGTGATTGGACATTATGAATATACCCAATTTATAGGCACTTCACTCTGGCGTGAAACTGACCCTAAGTATTTAACCGAAAAAACCGATCCCGGTGTTTCATTTATGAATAGAATCAGGGAGAATATTAAAGATTTACATCTGAAAGGGGCACCTTTAAAATAAAATTTATCAGGTGTGGATCTCAGATTAAAAAAAACTGGATTGTTGTAGAGCATTTTAGAACGACCACACAATGGACAAATACAAAGAAACATTTGACACTTGGAATAACGTTGCTTCTGTTTATCAAGACAAGTTCATGGACTTTGCTTTGTATAATGACACTTACGATTACATTTGTAATTCCATTGAGAAACCCAACGCAAAATTATTAGAAATTGGTTGCGGACCTGGAAATATTACGAAATATCTATTATCCCAAAGACCGGATTTTGATATTTATGGAATTGACATTGCACCCAACATGATTGCACTTGCAAGGTTGAATAATCCAACAGCAGATTTTACCATAATGGACAGTAGGAACATCCACAACTTCGACATAAAATTTGATGGAATAATTAGTGGATTTTGTTTGCCCTATTTGTCACAAACAGAGAGCAACCAACTTATTTCAAACACATACAATTTATTAAATGAAAATGGCTTTACGTATTTGAGTTTCGTAGAAGGGAATCCTGAAAAATCCGGTTTTCAAGTCGGTAGCATGGGGCGAGTTTATTTTAATTTTCATACTTTAAACAGTATAAAAGAACAATTGATTAGAACAAATTTTGGTGATATTGAAATATTTAAGGTTGAATATAAAAGGGCAAAATTGGAATATGAAATACATACAATTATAACAGGGAGGAAGAAAAATGCCTTATAACAAAAAAAATGGCAATAGACAGAATGAACGGCTTCGTATCAACGGAAGTGCAAAATTCAACTTTCGTTCTTCGGATGAGTGATAGTGCTAAAATTCGCAACCAACGTCAATTTTCCAAACCTAGGTAGCAAGTTGGCACTATTCATCCTGCAAATCTGGGCCACTTGAGAAGAAAGCGGCCATCTTTTTGGCCTGATAAATATTTCGATTGTATTTATTGCCTAAAACAATTATGGTTACCGAATCCTGAATCATTCTGATAAATACGGTGTTATTTCCATGCCACCATCCATTGTGGTAAATAATTTTTTTGCCATCCGGATATACATTCATTCGCCATCCAAGGCCATAGTTTCTTACACCGGGCTTTTCGTTGCTATATGGCGTGTAGGCTTCCTCCATTATTTGTGGAGTAAATAACTCATTAGAGTATAATGCCTGATCCCATTTTAAAAGATCTTCAGGAGTGCTGTAAATATTTTTATCTCCAAATCCATCATCTAAATAATTAAGCGGCTCTTGCCTGCCCCTAAAATCATAGGAGGGCATTGCTTTTGAGCTATCTCTAACCCTGTTAAAAACATAGGTGTCATCCATGTGCAGGGGAGTAAAAAAATAGGTTTGCAAAAATTCGGCATAGCTCATTTTTGAAGCTTTTTCAATAATGAGCCCCAGTAAAGCATAATTGGTGTTGCAATAAGTAAAATGTTTATCTGGAGCCGTAGCAGCAGGCTTGTACTGCACCAGATAGTTCAATACATCCTGATTTGAGCAGGGTTGCTTGGTGTTCCAACCCAGTTTTTCCATAAAATAAATATAATTAGGAAGGCCACTCCGGTGATTCAAAAGCATTTTGATAGTAATACCTGGGTAGGGAAAAGTGGGCAAGTATTTTTGAACACTGTCGTTAATTGATAATTTATTTAATTCCTGCAGTTTTAAGGTAGCCATAGCCGTGAATGTTTTTGAAACAGAAGCCAGATGAAAAGCACTGTGACGGGTAAGGCTGTCTTTTTTTCTGAGATCGAAATATCCATGGTAGGCTTCAAAGAGGATTGTCCCCTTTTTTGCTACTAATATCCCCCCATTAAATCCTCTGTTTAATAAATTGGTATCATAAAACCCCTGAATGGCGTTGTGGAATTTGATAGAATCTGCAGAACTGATATGACCTGGCTTTGGTACAATGTATGTAGCACTATCGGTTTTGTTTACTTTGCTTTTTGAGGCATTGGTATGGCAGCCCGAAATGATAAATAATAGTACAAAAAAGGCTAAAGAATTTTTTAAAATCTTCATTTAAAAATGTTCAAAGTTTATAGGATTATATTTGCAATATTACACTCCAATTAATTTATGGCTGAAAAAAAAATAACAAGTTATCCAAAAGAAAAAATAAATATTCTGTTTCTTGAAAATATAAGTAAAACAGCAGTTGATAAATTTTCCAAAACAGGGTACCATTCTATCCGGCAGATTACCGGTGCAATTTCTGAAGCAGAGCTGATGCGCGAAATTAAAGATGTACATCTTTTAGGAATTCGTTCTAAATCCAAAATAAATTCCAAAGTGCTTTCTGCTGCAAAAAGATTGCAAGCTATTGGTTGTTTCTGTATCGGAACAAATCAGGTAGATTTAGTGGAAGCTACAAAAATGGGCGTGGCTGTATTTAATGCACCTTACTCCAATACGCGCAGTGTGGCCGAGTTAGTAATTGGTTCTGCTATTATGCTCATCCGTCGCATACCGGATAAAAACAAGATGGCTCACGAAGGGTTGTGGATGAAGGATGCAGTAGGCAGTCATGAGCTGCGCGGAAAAACACTTGGTATAATTGGATATGGTAATATTGGCTCACAGGTAAGCGTACTCGCAGAGGCCTTAGGCATGAAGGTGATTTTTTATGATGCCGAAACCAAACTACCACTGGGGAATGCATCTGATGTAAAGTCACTGAAAGAATTATTGAAAGTAGCAGATGTGGTTACTTTGCATGTGCCGGATCTTCCATCTACAAGAAATTTAATCAATAAAAACAATCTTAAATATTTTAAACCAACAGCAGTGCTCATCAACTATGCGCGGGGTGGTGTAGTAGATCTCGCTGCCTTAGGAAAGGCAATAGAGAAAAAGGAGTTAGCCGGTGCTGCAATTGATGTGTTTCCGGAGGAACCGGAAAAAAATGGCGATAAGTTTTCTTCGCCCCTTCAAGGGCTACCTAATGTGATCCTTACACCACATATCGGCGGATCTACAGAGGAAGCTCAATATTCAATTGGGGAGGATGTAAGCAATAAGTTGTTTAATTATCTGGAAAAGGGAATTACCACAGGTTCTCATTCCATACCATCACTCAGCTTACCCCTTCAGGAAAACACACATCGTATTTTACATATTCACAATAATGTACCCGGTGTTTTATCTGCTATAAATGCCCGCCTCTCAGAGCATCATATCAATATTGTTTCTCAATATTTGAAAACGAATGAAGCAATTGGTTATGTGGTATTGGATGTAGAGAAAAAATTGTCGCAAAATGCAGTTAATCTATTAAAAGATGTACCGCAGACAATTAAGGTAAGATTGTTGTATTGAAAAAACTATTCGTGTAGATGTACTGCACTGAATATTTTAAAACAATAATTATGAAAGTTGTAATTCTTGGTGGCGGGTTTGGCGGATTAAAATTAGCCAATGATTTGCGCAAACAAAGGGAAGTAGATATTACCCTGATAGACCGTTTTAATTTTCATCAATTTCAGCCATTGTTTTATCAGGTGGCTACCTGCGGGCTGGATGCCAGTAATATATCTTTCCCATTGCGAAAGGCATTTCAAAAAGATAAGAATGTACACATAAGAATGGCTACGGTGCAGGAAATTAATTTTGAAAAAAAGGAAATTATTACAGATGTAGCTACCTTTCCCTACGAAATTTTGGTAATTGCCACAGGCGCCGATACCAACTATTTTGGAAATAAACAATTGATAGAGAATACTTATCCGATGAAAAGCACCGTAGAGGCTCTTCAGATAAAATATCGCTTGCTTCAGAATATCGAAGATGCTATTTATATAAAAGATGAAAATGAACTGGAGCGCTTGCTAACAGTAGTGATAGTGGGCGGTGGCCCTACCGGCGTAGAAATGAGTGGCGCCATAGCTGATATGCGTAGGTTTGTTTTGCCTCGCGATTATCCGGAAATCAACTTTAAGGAAAAAATGAAAATTTTTCTTTTGGAAGGAAGCCCTGAGTTACTTGGCCCCATGAGTGATCAATCAAGCGAACAATCTAAAAAGTATTTGGAAAGGCTGGGCGTGCACGTATGGGTAAATACGATAGTACAGGAGTATGATGGCAAAAAGGTAACTACTAAAGATGGCCGGCAAATAGATTGTGGCTTGGTAGTGTGGGCTGCTGGTGTGGTAGGCAATGTACCTGCCGGAATTAATAAGGAAATAACCGTAAGAGGTAATCGAATAAAAGTAGATCGGTACAATCAAGTATCGGGGCTGAAAGATGTATATGCCATTGGTGATGTATCGTATATGGAAACGCCCCAATACCCACACGGACACCCTCAGGTGGCATCTGTGCCTATTGCACAAGCAATCGTTTTGGCAAAAAATTTAAAAAGACAATTAAAGGGAAAAACTGTATTGGAAGAATTTGAATACCATGATAAAGGGTCTATGGCTACGGTGGGTCGTAATCTGGCAGTGGTAGATATACCGAAGCCGCATTTACATCTTGGGGGCTTTCCTGCATGGGTTATCTGGATGACATTGCATCTATGGCTTTTGCTGGGTGTGAAAAATAAATTTGCTGTTTTTGGAAACTGGATTTACAACTACGTTACCTATGACAATAATTTCAGATTAATTTTCAGAGCATTTAAAAGAAGTAATTTAAGAACAGATGCAGCTGCAGGAATAGAGCAGTCAACTACATCAGACAGTAAAGCCGGATAATTTTTTCGCCATTGCTTCTACCGCCATTGCATTCACCGTTATGTATTCTAGGTCTTCATTCATCCGAATATTCTTGTAGGTCATATTGCTCTCCTTAGCGATAGAAGCTGAACTATGAAATTCCTGTGCTCCTGTTTCGCGGGCCATTTCCAAAATATTTTCTGCATTGATTCCCGATCCGGGCATGATGATAATTTCATTTCCCTTTTCCTTGATCAATTCTGCAAGGAGGCTTTTTCCTTCTAAGGCGGTGGGTTGCTGGCCCGAGGTAAGTACTCTTTCAAAACCTAATTGAATAATAGCATCAAGGCTTTCTTGAGGATTATTACAACGATCAAAAGCGCGATGAAAAGTAGCGCCAAGAGGATAGGCAGCCTTGATTATTTTTTCATTAGCTTTCCTATCTGGTGTACCATTTTCATTGAGTACCCCGGTTACTATACCATCGCATCCCACTTGCCTGCAAAATGCAGCATCATTCACCATGATATTTATTTCATCATCATTGTATAAGAAATCGCCACCTCTTGGCCTGATCATTACATACAATTGAATTTTTAATATTTTTCGCGCTGCCTCTATAAATGCGTGAGATGGTGTAGTGCCACCTTCACCTGGCGAAGCGCACAGTTCTATTCGGTTGGCGCCTGCATCTTGCGCTGCCTTACAGCTTTCAATATTAAATGCAATGATTTCTAATTTCATTTGTAAACAGTAATTATGAATGTGCAGAATCAGAATTAAATTTCTGGAACTGAATTATAAAATAAATAGTTCTACAAATTATCTATTCTTATTGAATTGATGAGAAAAAAAATAATTTATTAAATATCTGGTAGTATTAGTATTTCCAAATTTCATATTCATTTTATAAAAGGCATTTTAAAATTTTATTTCCTCGAGACTTAAATGCTGCACTTTGATGGCTTATCTGATCTTCGATTGCTATTTTTAATTCTCTTTTAAGCTCCGGATATTTTTGGGCAAGATTAAAAATTACTGACATAGAAAATGCTTTGATTGCCACTGCTTCATAAGGCGATTTTAAAAATGAAAAACACATTTCAATAATTTCTCCTTCAAATTTTTCAGGAATCACTACATCTTGTAGTAATCTCACGCCATTTCTTTTAATAGCGTTGTGTACTGAAGGTGATTTCATTCTTTTTATCAGGGCGCCAAAATGATTTTTTAATAACTCCGGATGTGCACTTACACAATAACTAAGCGGCCACGAAGCTCGCTGTGCCAAGCGATAGTCATTTGTTAAAAAACATTCGAATAATTGAATAAAGCGATCCTCATGGTTGCCTACCCAATTTACAATTATATCACAGTTATTTTTATTGTGTGCCTTTAATAGCTGATCTTTTAAAATCATATCAACCAAAAAAATATTTTGAAGGGATTATCCGTTCTTCAGTATTGCTTTTTACAGAAAAAACAAATCCTTTTTGGATAGCATAGGCCCCGTATATTCCCTTTTTATTCAACGCTAAAAACCCAACCTGCAAAGTTTTTGCTTTTTCCCGATCACGTTTAATAATCCGCTCTATTGCTTTACGGCAGGCTATCTCAGGTGAATAGCCTTGTCGCATCATTTCTACCACTACATGGGTGCCGCATATTCTCATCACCTCTTCGCCCACACCACTGGAAGTAGCAGCGCCCACTTCATTATCTACAAATAATCCGGCACCAATTATTGGTGAATCGCCTACCCGTCCATGGATTTTGAATGCCATTCCGCTGGTAGTAACAGCACCACTCATATTGCCACTACTATCAAGTGCTACAAGGCCCATCGTGTCATGATTGGGAGATCCATCATCGAAAAAATTTGGAGCGTACGGGCCATTTTGTTTTTTATTTTCAATATTTATTTCTGGGTGATAGTTGCTTTTGATCAGCCATTGATCATATTCTTTCCGGGCATCTGCTGATAGGTCTTTTGAGGCAAGTTCAAAGCCGTTTTCTAAGGCAAATTTTTGTGCTCCCTCGCCTACAAGCATTACATGAGGAGTAGATTCCATAATTTTTCTGGCCACAGATACCGGGTGTTTTATTCTTTCAATAGCGCCTACTGATCCGCAATTGGCGTGCTCGTCCATAATACATGCATCGAGTGTTACTATGCCATCGCGATCGGGGTAGCCTCCCAGGCCTACACAGCAGTTGAGGGTACCTTCCATATAACGTGCACCTGCTTCTACTGCATCTACTGCCCGCCCTTTGGCTGCGAGTGTTTTCCAAGCTTCGGTATTTACGGGTTTACCACTATCCCACGTAGATACTACTATTGGCTTCGTTTGTGTGTCATCGTTATGTAATGAATTTTTAATTGAAAATACCGGAAACGATAGAGCTGACAAATGAAGGAATTTTCTTCTGTTTAGCATGCAAATAATTTTATACAAATATCAAATGTTTTTGCATAAATAGTCAGCTAATCCAAAGAGGCTTCCATCTTTTTCTTTCGGGATATTTTATTAAAATTCACACTAAGGCCAATAGATAAATTGCCACCCCTTGATAGAAGGTGGGTATTTTCTACAATATGGCGCGAAACGCCTGAAACAGAATGCTCAATAAATAGCCATGGAACCTGGGGTATGCCTAATTGAAGATTATACCCAATTTCCATAAAGGGGATGGTGCTGCGATAAAGTTTGTCAAGGCTGAAATATTCAATTTCGTCTTGTAAATAATCAGTAGTGAAGCGGCCATAATGCACAAAGGTTGGTTTAAAAAAGAAGGCAAATCTGAAATATTTACCTGGCATAAAATGGATAGAGGGCTGCACATACCATTTGGTAATATTTACATTGTAATACCTGGTATAGGGGCTGCCCCCTTTGGTGCCGGTTTCATTTGAATTAAATTTTCCACCACCAAATGCCGCATATACATTTACTGTAATAGTTTTTTGTGGATTGAGTGGCAAAAAATAGCCGCCGCCGAATTCACTAATATTTCTATTGTAGTGTACATTGGAACTGTCAAAGACTGATTTTAATCTTTCTATGCTTAATTCATTTCTATAAAAATACGCACCTGTAAGAGCCCAATTATTTCCAATCGCATAAGCGCCTTGCAGATCGAGCCCCTCAGATTTGTTGGTAATATTACCATCTCCTGATCCTGAATAAAATGCAGATGCCTTTGAGTCATGTTTTTCATTAAAATATGGAATCATTGGAGCAGAAGGTGCATAGATATAACGATTGGCCGTACAAGAATTTAATATTATAAACAGGGCTATAATAAATGGCAAATGTGACTTTTTCATACAGGTAGTTTTAAGATAAACAAAGATATCTTAACCTAAACACATTAAATAACTTAATGAAAAGATAATATAAAGCCAGAAGGTGCATTTATCTTGATTTTAGCGTATTGCAGATGCTTTTGGTTTTTGATTCCTTTAATTTTATCAATGTATTTATTTTACTTAATCTAATTTAGCGGTATCATACTTTTTTGGATGACGAAATGATTGAATAACTTATGAGTAAAAAAACTGGAAAGAAGAAACCCGTGCCACTATTGAAAGGGGTGTTGGATATTACCCGATCAGGAATGGGATATCTTGTAGCAGAAGGCCGGGAAGAAGATGTACTGATTCGGCCACAAGATTTTAACCGTGCGATGGATGGCGATACAGTAAGAGTAAAACTGAAAGAACACAAGCACAAGCGTGCAGAGGGCGAAGTGTCGGAAATAATCTCTCGAAAACAAACTGAATTTATAGGTAGTATGGATGTAAGCGATTCTTTTGCTTTTTTCAAACCCGATTCGCAAAAGCCATTACCTGATTTTTATATAAATAAAAAAAATCTGAATGGCGCTGTGACTAATGACAGAGTAGTGGTTAGGCTTTTGAAATGGGATAATGGGGCCAGAAAACCTGAGGGCGAAGTAATAAATGTATTAGAGGCAAAAAGCCCGGGCGATATGGCTATGAAGGAATTAATCATTCAGAACGGATTCCCACTAAAATTTTCAGATGAAGCATTAAAGGAAGTAACACTGCTGGAGGAAAAGGTAACTCCGGATGCGTTAAAGAAGAGGAGAGATTGCAGAGATACACTCACCTTTACAATAGATCCTGCTGATGCAAAAGACTTTGATGATGCACTTTCTTTTAAAGTATTAGATAATGGTGATTATGAAATCGGAGTACACATAGCAGATGTGAGCCACTTTGTACATCCTGATACAGCGTTAGACCAGGAAGGTTATGCACGCGCTACCAGCGTATATCTTCCTGATCGGGTAAATCCTATGCTCCCAGAAAAAATTAGTAATGAATTATGTTCATTGCGCCCGCATGAAGAAAAATTTTGTTTCTCTGCAATATTTAATTTTAGTAATAAGGGTAAGGTGAAGGATTATTGGTTAGGCAAAACCATTATACACAGTGATCATAGATTTACCTATGATGAAGTGCAACAAATAATTGATGATGGAAAAGGTTTGTATGCACCAGAGATTCTGATCATTAATAATTTTGCCAAAGGGTTCAGGAAAGATCGTTTTAAAAATGGAGCTATCAATTTCTCCAGCACAGAGGTGAAGTTTAAACTGGATGAAGATGGTAAACCTTTAGGGATCGTGGTAAAGGAAAGTAAAGAATCTCATCAGTTAATTGAAGAGTTTATGTTGCTTGCCAACCGCACAGTGGCAACACATGTTTCTAAAATAAAGGTGAATAAGAAACCGATTCCATTTCCGTACAGAATACACGACAATCCTGATGAGGAGAAATTAAAACCCTTTGTAGCATTTGCAAAAAAATTCGGTTATCAGTTTGATATGAACGACCCAGATGCCATTGCAAGAAGTTTTAATCAATTAATGACAGATGTACATGGAAAGCCCGAACAGCATGTGTTGGAGCAATTAGGTATTCGCACTATGGCCAAGGCCATCTATACCAGCGAAAACATCGGGCACTATGGTTTGGGTTTTGAAAATTATTGTCATTTTACTTCGCCCATCAGGCGCTACCCAGATATTATGGTGCACAGGATACTTCAGCAGGTTTTGGAAAATGAGGTGGTAGTAGATAAAAAGATGGAGGAAAAATGTAAACACTGCAGTGAAAGAGAAAGAGCTGCAATGGAGGCAGAACGAGCTGGAAATAAGTACAAACAGGTAGAATTCATGCTGAATAAAGTAGGCGAAGATATGGAAGGTGTGATCAGTGGAGTTTCCTCCTTTGGTTTTTGGGTAGAAACAGTGCAGGAAAAATGTGAAGGGTTGGTAAATGTAAAAGACCTTTCAGAGTACGATGATTTTCGCCATGATGCCGATGATTATGCACTTGTAGGAACCCGTACTGGTAAGAAATTTAGAATGGGCGATAAGGTGCAGGTAAAATTGGTGTCTGCTAATCTTGAGAAACGACAATTGGATTTTGACTGGATACCAGATATGCCTCGCCGGCGCGAAAAGCCTGTGAAAATAACCTCAAAAAAAATAAAAAGAAACCGTTGGTCTTAACGGATAAATAATAGTGGTAAATATGGAAATGTCTTCACTCAAAGAATTGTCAGCATTATTTGAATCTCAGTTTAAGGAAAGGCAATTTCCTGAACAGCCTCAACAACTATATGACGCTGCTCAATACTTACTAACGTTGGGGGGTAAACGCATAAGACCAGTCTTGTGTTTAATGGCAAATGAATTATTCGGCGAAATTAATAAGGATACATTCCATGTTGCCAATGCCATTGAACTGTTCCACAATTTCACTTTAGTGCATGATGACATTATGGATAAATCCGCTATTCGCCGCGGACAGCCTACTGTGCATACAAAGTATAATGAACCTACAGCCCTATTGGCAGGCGATGTAATGCTGGTAACCGGCTATGAGCATCTAAATAAAATTCAAACTAAATATTTGCCAAGGATACTAAGCCTGTTTAATAAAACAGCAAAGGAAGTATGCGAGGGGCAACAATTAGATATGGAATTTGAAAACAGAGAAACAGTTTCTTTTGAAGAGTATGAAACAATGATTACTTTAAAAACCTCAGTAGCGCTGGCAGCGAGCATGGAGCTGGGAGCCATTATGGGCGGGGCCGGATTGCATAATCAGCACCATCTGTATGAATTTGGTAAATTTTTGGGAGTTTCTTTTCAGGTTCAGGATGATTACCTTGATGCTTTTGGTGATCCCCAAAAATTTGGAAAAACACCCGGCGGGGATATTGTTGCCAATAAAAAAACTTTCTTATTAATACACGCTCTGAATGTTGCAGATAATGATACTAAGGCATCCCTTAATCAATTATTTCTATCAAAGGATGAGCATAAGGTAGAAAGCGTTCTTCAAATCTACAAAGATTGTGGTGTGGATGACTGGGCGCGTCAATTAAAAAATGAATATTATCAAAAAGCAATGATTCACCTGGAAGAAGTAGCTGTAATAGAAAAGCGAAAAGGCCCACTGAAAGAATTAGCAGCATATTTATTAAATAGAAGTGTGTAAGGAAAAGCCTCTTTGGAGTACCAACGGTGCCATCATTTTTAAATAATAGGCAATACAGACCATTTCATTTTGCCTTGTTCCTTCATGCAAGTAGCTGGAAAGATTTTTTTTGGGGTAGGAAACTGAAAAATTGTTGAGTATTACCTATCATCCATCACCCAAATTAAAATATTACCTGTTCTAGTTTTTGAAGCCTTTCCTCTGAAATTATCGCACCTAAACCCGGAGTGTCAGGCACTTCTACTAATCCTTTTTCTCTGTAAACTATTCCATTGGAAACAGGATCCTCAGAAAACATGAGGGGTGTGTCAAAGTCGAAATAGCGTATGTACTTACTCGTTAGTGCTAGGTGGGCATTAGCAGTCATACCTATCTTCGATTCCATAAAGCCACCTACCTGCATCGTCATACCTGCTTTTTCGGCTTGGCTTATTATTTTTAGCGCATTGGTTATGCCTGAAGATTTGCCCAGTTTCAGATTAAACATTGTGCAGCTTTTTAGAGCAATAAGCCTTGCAGCATCATGGTGATCGCAACAGCTTTCATCAGCCATTACAGGGATAAGGCATTTATTTCTAATTTTTTTTAAATTCATAAAATCCCATCGGGCTATAGGCTCTTCGCAATATTGAATATTATATTTTTCTAAGGCTTTTAATATTTTAATAGCGCTCTCTACGTCCCAGCCTTGGTTGGCATCAATTCTCAAATTGATTTTTTTTCCTACTGCTACGCGTATTGCCTTTATTCTTTCTACATCTTCCTTAAAAGTAGTTCCCAATTTTACTTTAATTACCGTAAACCCCTTTTCCTTTATTGAGAGGGCATCGTTAGCCATTTCTTCTGCACTGCCAAGGCTTACGGTATAATCAGTAATAATCTTTTTATTTTTTTTGCCCCCAAGATATTGATATAAAGGCATGCTTGCTTCCTGTGCAGCTACGTCATGCAAGGCAATATCAAAAGCGCTCTTGATACTGCTGTTGCCATATATTACCTCGTTCATTGTATCCAGATTGTATTGAGGCGTAATACTATTTTTTTCTTTTAATTTCTTTGCCAGCAATTGGCCTACAATAAAAGCGGTATCCTGGCTTTCACCATTAATGGTCATAAATGGGCTACACTCGCCAAAGCCTTGGAATCCTTTTTCAGTATTGATTTTTACAATAATATTTTCAGCATGAGTAATGGGCCCTAATGAAATAACAAACGGCTTCTTTAAGGGAATTGAAAATTTGTAAATTGAAATTTTTTGAATCTTATCTGGCATTTTGACTATTCTTTTGATCTGGTGAATTTAAAATGAAAATTCCGTATTTATTACAAGTGGTTTTATTAGTCTTAAAAAAAGGCTTTCCATTTAAATAAATTAGGTTCTTTTAAATAGAACATGGGCGCGGTGATCACCGTAAAAAATTACTGAAATAATCGGCAATGTGTAAAAATGATAAAAAAATACCCTCTTGAGGGTATTCTCTTATCATTTATAAATAGCCATTTTTACAAAAAAAATAAAACAAAAAATTATGAGAAACAAATTAACCAAACTTATTGCAGTAATTATTATTGTAACTATCTCTCAGGGCGCTTATGCTAAAATATGGAGATTAAATAATAATGGTAATAACCAGATTCCGGCTATCACCGCAGATTTTCCTGCAAGCACAACGCTGCAGCAAGCACACGATAATGCCTCTGTAGCAAGTGGTGATACCCTACATGTAGAGCAAAGCCCTACTACCTATGGCAATTGCGTATTTACTAAGCGTTTAGTAGTAATAGGCCCAGGTTATTATTTGGCTGCCAACCCTAATACACAGGTAAATACAAGCTGGGGCGCTACTGTAGGCAATCTTACATTTTATACAGCAGGCGCAGCCTCTACGCAGGTATTTGGCCTTACTACCGGCAATGTTTATATGGGAGTAAATAATTTATTGATAGCCCGTTGTAACATTACCGGTGCTGTTTATATCGGAAATACCTCTACCGGCAATATAGATGGGATGACCTTGAGGCAAAATCTGATAAACCCTAATACTAACGCAGTTATAAGTAATAGTGGAACGGGAATTATTACCAATATGACTATTCAAAATAATATTATAAACGGAGGTAGTTATTATGCTGGCATTAGTCTGGGTAATAATACAAGTGGAATAATTAAATCGAATATAGTTCAGTGCTATTATGGTCCAATAAATGTATATAATTTTTATGTGGTTAATAATATTACTTATTCAGCTACCAGCTCGGGCAATACATTTAATAATTGCAATATTGAATTTAATTCAGGCACAATTGCTGGTCATTTTCAGGCACCGGCAGGAAGCAACAATACGATTGGATCTGGCAATCTTGTAAAATCGCAAGCCCAGGTAAATTATGTAGGTGGTACTTCGCCTGATGGTATTTTTCAGCTTAACAGTGCATCTGAAGTGAAGGGTGTAGGAAAAGATGGTGTGGACTTGGGAGTATATGCAGGTGATTATCCGTATAAATTAAGTGGTATAGCGCCGGTACCTAATATTTATGGATTGGTGATAGATCCTATTACTGCAGGTGCAGCCAGCATACACGTAACAGTAACTGCTAAAGGGAATAATTAGAAGTAAAATGCTATTGCGGCTGCCGAAGGCAGCCGCACTTTTTCCACCTTTCAATTTTACTTTCTATGAAAAAAATAGTACGTCTATGCATCTGTGTGATACTGATGGCAGGTATGCATCAAGTACATGCGCAGAATACCAAGATACACCACTTTGAATATTTTTTCGATACCGATCCGGGCTTTGGCAATGGTAATAGCCTGCTGGTATCGCCTGCTGTGGTGAATGTAAATAATTATAGTTTTAATCCCGACATAACTGCACTGAGCCGCGGCCTGCATACGTTATACCTGCGCGCTGTAGATAGCGCTTACCGGTGGAGCCAGGCAATACCTAATTTAATTTTTAAGGAATTAATCGTTACCAATAATATTCCTAATGCTGTAGCTGCTGAATATTTTTTTGATACTGATCCTGGTTTTGGTGCAGCCACACCTGCCTCAGTTACTGCCGGACAAACGGTGAGCTTTACCTTTGATGGCGCTATCAATTTGTTAAGCAATGGGCTGCACATATTGTATGTAAGAGTGCGAGATGCCAATGGTAAATGGAGTAGCACTACCAATGAAGTATTTTTCAAAGAACCGGCTATCAATAATGCTATACCGAATATAGTAGCGGCGGAATATTTCTTTGATGCTGATCCCGGTTTTGGCGCAGGCACACCTGCAAGTATTACTGCGGGCCAATTGGTTACTTTTAATTTTGATGGAGCCATTTCCGGTAAGCCTCGCGGCCTGCATCAACTATTCGTGCGTACCAAAGATGCTAATGGTAAATGGAGTATTACTACCGAACAAACATTTTACTATGAGCCAATTATTTCTGCACCTATACCTAATGTGGTAGCAGCAGAATATTTCTTTGATGCCGATCCTGGTTTTGGAAATGCCATTAATGCCCCTCTTACGGCTGGACAAACAGTGGCCATAAATATAAATGCGGCTATCAGTGCATTGTCTAACGGCTTGCATAACATGTATGTGCGTACGAAAGATGCTAATGGCAAATGGAGTATTACTACCAATCAGGTATTTTTTAAAGAACCGGCTATCAATAATGCTATTCCCAATGTGGTAGCAGCAGAATACTTCTTTGATACCGATCCGGGCTTTGGAAATGGGAATTCTATCTCCGTAAGCGCTGCACAAATGGTGGTCCCTGATTTTAACGGAAACATCAATGCACTGAGCAATGGCCTGCACAATCTGTATGTGCGCGCAAAAGATGCTAACGGCAAATGGAGTATTACAACCAATGAAGTATTTTTCAAAGAGCCGGCTATCAATAATGCTATTCCTAATATAGTAGCTGCTGAATATTATATTGACAGCGATCCGGGCTTTGGCAATGGTACAGCTTTCACAGTATCGCCTCAGGCGCAGGCTATCACTCAGGCATTCAATATACCTGCTTCCGGTTTAGCTAAAGGGTTGCATCAAATGTTTACAAGGGTAAAAGATGCCAATGGTAAATGGAGCCTCACCAACCGATCTGTATTTTATTATGAAAAAGTTGTGGCGACCAACCCATTGAGCGACCTCGTGTATTTGGAATGGTTCTGGAGTACAGATCCAGGATTTGGAAATGCCAATCGTGTAAGTATTCCTGCCGGAAATAATGGAGCCGCTACTAGCATTGTATTTGATGTGCCGGTGCCTTCTAATTTTTCGGGCACCAAACAAAACCTGTATGTACGGGTGGTGGACGATTGGAGCCTTACCACAGTACGCTTAGTAGATTTTACTTCTATAGTGCTTCCTGTAACGCTTTTAGAATTTTCCGCGCAAGTATCTGGTAATAAGGTCGTAGCCAAATGGGCTACATCTCAAGAGAAAAATTCTGCGTACTTTGATGTAGAGCGAAGTGAAGACGGTACGCGTTTTTCTAAGGTAGGAAGCGTAGTTGCCAAAGGCAATAGCAATGTTTCATCTGATTATAGTTTTGATGATAATACTCCGGCTATAGGCTTTAATTATTACCGCCTGAAACAAGTAGATAAAGACGGAGCCTTTAAATACAGTGCGGTAGTAAAAATATTCTTTGGTGGCGGAAGAGAGGGCATTTATAGCTATCCTAATCCCGTAAGAGATCAGTTGATGGTGATGTTGCCTGTATCTGTATTGCCATCAGGTAATGTGACCATTCAGCTCTACGATAATAAGGGCGCTATGGTATTGCAGAAAAAAGTAAGTAGCCGCCTTACCCAAATAGGAGTGAGCAACCTGGCCTCAGGCAATTACATTATCAGTGTAAGAGACCAATCGGGTAAGCAACTTTATCAGGAAAAGATAATAAAGGAATAGTGTATTTTTAAATGTTCTTCATCCCGGGCATAGTTCTTGCCCGGGATTTTTTATTTAAGTGATCAGATAAAATAGGGATAATACTGGAAAATGGTTGATAGATTCCTTTGAAACATAAGGCTCTTAAGGATTATATCAGTGGCATTATTCCAAGCAAGTTTGAACCAATTCATAATTCAGTTTGGTATAAGCATCCTAAAATATTTTATTCAATCTGAAATAAGGCAAAGAGCGCTATGTCTTATTTTTTTAAAAGGAAGAAAGTTAATTTTTTAAAACCGTGCCAGCAATTTAAAATTCAGCAATCTTGGAGTAAGTCTGTTAGGGATACTAAAAGTGTTATTAGCAAAATCTTTAATCAATTGGTATGAAATAGTATTTGCTCTATCTATAATATTGAAGACTTCTAAACTTGCCCAAATATTTTCAAAACCATTAAAAGGTGAATGACTGCGCCGCATAGATTTATCACTTAGTAGTAAGGCACTGAAGCCTACATCTGCCCTTATATAAGGCTCTATGATTAATGCATTTCTATATCGGGCACTTCCAGGAATATTGTAACTCATGTTACTGCCATAAATGAGATTAAGATGTACTTTAAAGTTTTTGTTGGTACTTAAGTAATCTTGCAAAAATAATCCGATGGTCAGCAGTCGGTCTGTAGGCCGCCGTACATAGCCTACATTATTTTTCACGCTGTCAGCTATTTTCTGATCCTGAGTATCTGGTGTGATTATTTCACCTGCGGCATTTTTATAGGTAAAATAAAAATCATTATTGAGGTCTTCCTTTGTTTGGCTGATGCCAACACTGAGCCAGCTCTCAGCATCCTTTACCAATTCTGTATAAATTCTTGTTTCCAATCCTACGGCATAAGCTTTGGCCATATTTTCGCCAAAATATCTGATGCGTACATTGTCAATATCGTATGGCACTACATCCCAGAGTGATTTATAATATGCCTCTGTAGTAATGCGCATGGGCTTGCCTGCATTTGCAAGATTATAATCAACACCTGTTACAAATTGAATACTCTTCTGGCTTTTTAATTTTGTATTGATGCTCCCATCCGGCCTTCGTAGCTCTCTGTAAAATGGAGGCTGGTCATATATTCCGGCTGAGACTTTAAAAACCACATCCTTTTTCCATGCAGGTTTATAACTTAGTTGCCCTCTGGGGCTTATTAAAAATTCCTGATTGAGGGCATTATAATTAAATCGAATACCGTATTGAAAAGTCAAGTCTCTTGCAGTGTTGGTAATTCGTAAATTATCCTGAATATATGCGCTGTACTTATTTATTGATAAGTCTTCTTTTGATTTTACTACCTGGCTTAATTGAATTATCTGCGGATTGAATGGAATAGAATATCCGGCACTGTCCTGATATTCCCATTCATTTAGTTTATCATGAATAATGGTTCTGGTAAAGCCTACACCCCATTGGTAAAAATGTTTTCCGGTGCTATAGCTTCCTTTGTGGTTCAAAGAATAATCTTCTATATGCAATGTGTTTCTTGCAAAGTTTTGGAATACACCCGCACCCAAGGGGTTCACAATTTTTCCAAAATCAGGTTTGCTTTTGTCAAAGCTCCTTTCGCCAAAGAGGTATGAGCCTGCGATATCAAAATTTTCTTTTTCCCTGTCATCATATCGGCTTACCATCCATTTTAATTTTGTTTTCTTATTGGGTGTGTGGATGAACGTTAAGCCAGTAAGGTTACTATTATAACTGTCTTTTTCCTGCCCTTCAAAAAATATGTCTAATCCAATATTTGCAGTAAACAAAGGCGAAAAAACAGCAGTAGATTTCTGAGCAGATTCGGGAATCAATGTAAATTTAGAGCCAGAAACAATCTCTAATAATTCCATGCGCCATTTTTCAGAAAACTGATAGGTTAAAAGCCCTTGCAGGTCGGCGGCAGATGGAACATAGTTTCCTTTAGTCTCCTGACTGCTAAGCAAGTTTCTATTGGTTTTAGAGCGCACACCTACCAACCAACTTAGTTTTTTATTTTTCGAATAGCCCTGTAGATGAAACCCTTGTTCGAGCAGGCTTACATATACCGATCCGCCTTTGGTGGCCGGAGTATTATATTGAATATCCAGCACACTACTTATTTTATCGCCATACTTTGCCTGAAAGCCACCATTATAAAAATTAATAGATTTTGTAAGCTCAGGATTAATAAAACTTAATCCTTCCTGCTGGGCATTTTGTACCAAGTAAGGCCTATATATTTCATAATCATTAATGTAAACCAGATTCTCATCATAATTGCCACCTCTTACAGAATATTGAGAAGTGAGTTCGTTATTACTTCCTACCAAAATTTTTATTAGGCCTTCCACTCCACCAGTAGCAGAAGGTACAGCTATAGAATTTTTGGGATTTATCTTTATTAGTCCCGTTTCTGTACGCTGGTTATCATTGCTGATCACTACATTTTGAAGTACCTTACCACTTCGTATCAACATTACAGTGAGTGCTTCTTCTTCGCCCTTGCTTAAATAAAAATTCCGTTGTTCAGCGCGAAACCCTTCATGTGAAAAGATGAGAGCAAAAGCTTTCTCAGACGCTACTTTAATATGAAAAGTGCCTGAATCATTCGTTACTATACCCGATTGGCTACCGAGTACTACTACACTTACTCCCGGTAGTGGCTCATCATTTTCATCAGTCACTTTCCCAGATATATAAGCCGGGTTTTTTTGAGCATGTGCCGTAAATGCGAAAAAGATACAGATGATAAAAGCCGGTAGTTTCATATAGTGAAGATAATATTTAATGAAATGTTCAAATCAAACCCCTGATATTTTTTTTATTTACCCGAATATGGCATCTCATATTTAATAATATTCAGGGTAAATTAAATATTGAGAGCGGAAGTTTTTTATTTTTGAAAAATGAGAAATGTAATCTTAATAATTTTTGCCTGTATTTTAAGTCATTGTAACACACCTGTAAAGGAAAAAAATATTCCTGAACATAATGTGGAAAATGTAAAAAAAGATACACTACAGCAATTATTTTCTTATTGGAATCTGGTGGATGTAGAACACCCTATGACGGGTGATGTCGCATTTAAAGATAACAATGGCCACTATGAGCCGGGAATCACCTTTGTGGCAGACTCTGTGATTGTAGAAAACCCCAAAGGCGAAATAAGGTATGGCCGGTTTATTTTAAAGGGTAATATGATCACTGTAAATTATGATAATGGTGAGAAGGGGTCTTATGAAATATTGCAACTGGATACAGCTAAGCTTAAATTAAAAAGAAAAGCACATAAGGAGACCTCTACCCTCACTTATAGCGCTACCGATAGTTATTGGCCTGATGCAAACACACATCCTTTTACTAAAATAAATTTTGCATGGACAATGAAACCATCAAAGCCGGAAACTGAAATTCAAATCAAAAAACGCCTGAAAGACTGTGTGCTTTTTTATAATTATTATTTCATCGGGTTTATTAATGATAATGCAAAAAAAATTGATTTTAATTTCCTCCCATCTTGTTTTAATTGGTACACAGGAGGTATTTTTTTACAATCAGAAACCAAGCTCGATCATAAATGGATAAATTGTTTTTATTCTCCCGAACAAGCCTTTGAAGCGCGAACCATGGTAGATAAGGCCTTAGCCAAAAAGTACAACTGGGATACTACCCAAACTAACTGGCTGAAACAAACTGCACCGGTTTTATTGCAAATACGTGATAGTTTGTAATTTAAAGTGATTTTAATTCACTAATTGTGCGTGAAGGATCGTCAGAACTAAAAACACAATTTCCTGCTACCAATACATCTGTGCCCGCCTTCACCAAGGATGATGCATTTTGCAATGAAACACCGCCATCCACTTCGATTAAAGCTGCCGATTGTTTTTGTAGAATTAAATTCTTTAATTCTATAATTTTTTTCAATGAATGAGGTATAAAAGATTGTCCTCCAAACCCAGGGTTTACACTCATAATATTTACAAGATCAACATCATTAATGATATCAACTAATAAGCCCACAGGGGTATGAGGGTTGATAGCTACCCCTGCTTTCATCCCCAACGATTTTATTTGTTGGATATTTCTATGCAAATTGGGGCAGGCCTCAAGGTGTACGGTAAGGCCATCTGCACCAGCATCTTTAAATTCTTCAGCATATTTTTCTGGCTCCAGTATCATCAGGTGTACATCAAAAAACTTGGTGGAGGCTTTTCTTAGTTGCTTAATGATGGCCATACCATAGCTGATATTAGGAACAAACCGCCCGTCCATCACATCCAGATGATACCAATCTGCCTGGCTTTCATTTATCAGGTCGCAGGCAGTTTCTAAATGCAGAAAATCTGCCGCAAGCAAGGAAGGTGCAATTATAGCCATACTTTAATTTTTTGGAAGATGATTAAGCGCCTCTCGCGCTTCAGTAAAATTTTTATCATAAAGCAAAGCATTCTGGTAGCTCTGGCGTGCTTCGTCAATCTTATTCAATTTTTCATAACATTTACCCATCCAATAATAACCTTCATCAAAATTATTCTGAATAGTTACAGCTCTTTTTAAAACATTTAATGCTTCTTCATATTTACCTAATCTGTAAAATGCTATTGCCTTTTCGCGATAGGCATACATGTAGGTATAATCGCTATTCAGGCAACTGTCAAGGAAACCTATTGCAGTTGTGTGCTGCCCTGTGAAATTATAATAAAGCCCTTTTATGAAATAGGCATCCTTACCGGAAGCAACTTTATTAGAAGCTAATAATTCATTTGCTATTGTTAGCGCATGTTCATTTTTTATTTCTGCATAGATGGTGCCGAGTGCCACAAGATATTCTGGAAGTGGATAAATGTCAATTGCATGTTTTAAAGCATCTATGGCCTGCGTGGTGTCTTCATTTTCGAAATAAAGAGTTGCCTTCATGTTCCAGAAATAAGCATTTCCTGAATCCTTTTGGATATAATGATCTGTGAGGTGAATTGCAGAGTCGTAATTACCATTATTCCTATAAGCTTCTATTAAATTTTCCGCAAGCGGAAAGGAGTCTGGGCTATTTCTAAGTTCTGCCTGTAGCTTTTGAATAGGGTTGGTTATTTTAGCGGAGTTCTCTGTTGAGTCATTTTCATTGCATGAAAAGATGAACAATAACACCATAAGGTAAAGTACAACGCGTTTTATAAAAAACATGTGCAAATTTAATGACTAAAAATTATTTGTAGCATTTCAGCGAGAAACAACTTTGCATATTTTACTGGTTTACTATTTTAAGCTTGTTTTGCATGGGGCTCTTTTGGCTTAATCATATCGTCTAAGGATTTTTTTTGTATGTTGCATTGAAAAATTATAACCATGAGTTTTAAATTATTTTTTGTTGCGGCAATCTGTTTTTCTTTTTTCTATTCACCCATACAAATCAGGGATTTTTATAAAAAACAGCCCGTTAATGACACCTTAATATATCCTGGCGAACATCATTTTAAGAATATGAGGCAGCTAACTTTTGGTGGTGATAATGCCGAAGCTTATTTTAGTTTTGATGATAAGTATATCGTTTATCAGCGCACAGAACCCAAGGAAGGAATAATGTGTGATCAGATATGGATGGCTAAGGTGCCTGAAAATGCTACCGATCCATTTAATCCTAAGTTAGTAAGCACCGGTACAGGCCGTACTACCTGTGCTTTTTTTTATCCTGATGGCAAACATATATTGTATGCTTCCACACACTTAGGCTCCAAAGATTGCCCACCGGTGCCCGACAAAGAAAAGATGAAAAGGTATATATGGCCCATCTACGAAAGCTTTGATATTTTTAAAGCGGATACTAATGGTAAAATTATAAAACAATTGACCCATACGCCAGGCTATGATGCTGAGGCTACCATTTCGCCTAAAGGTGATAAAATTGTTTTCACATCCATGCGTAATGGCGATCTTGACCTATATACCATGAACCTCGATGGGAGTAATGTAAAACAAATTACAAATACACTGGGCTACGATGGTGGTGCATGGTTTAGCCCCGATGGAAAAAAAATATTATGGCGTGCCAGCAGGCCCAAAACAAAAGAGGAAATTGAAGATTATAAAGACTTATTATCAAAGGGGCTGGTAGCGCCTACTTCCATGGAGGTATATATTGCAAATGCCGATGGAAGCGAACAAAAGCAGATCACCTTTCTGGACAAAGCTAACTGGGCTCCTAACTTTTTACCAGATGGCAAAAGGATTATCTTCTGTAGCAATTCAGAATACGAAAGAGGATTTCCTTTTAATATGTACGTGTTAGGCAATGACGGAAAAAAGATGGAAAAAATAAGCCGTGACAAGGGTTTTGATGCTTTCCCGATGTTTAGCCATAATGGTAAAAAAATAATTTTTAGTAGTAACAGGAATAACGGCGGGGGGCATGATACTAACCTTTTTATAGCAGATTGGGTAGAATGAAGATTGGGTAATCGCACCTGATGGTATTAAGCAGACTACCAACTTCAGTTCTTTTAAAAATCCTTAGAAGAAATGAAAGAAATGAATTTCTAATGGTACTGTACTATGATTCTTCGGTCCACTTGCTTCTTTCTTCAGGGCTAAACTTCCAGGGGGCAAAATTATTTTCAATGTTGCTGAACATTCCATTCCATTCAGCAGGCGCATTACTTTCTTCCATTACCAAGCTTCTGCGCAATTCGAAAATAATATCAAGCGGGCTAATACTTACAGGGCATTCCTGCACACAAGCATTGCAACTGGTGCATGCTCTTATTTCTTCAGCGGTAATATAATTGTGCAAAAGTGTTTTCCCGTCATCCACAAAACTTTTATTCGTGTTTATATTTTTTCTTACTTCCTCCATGCGATCTCTGGTATCCATCATTATCTTTCTCGGACTTAATAATTTTCCGGTAATATTTGCAGGGCATGCTGCTGTACACCGCCCACACTCTGTGCAGGTATAGGCATCTAAAAGATTTTTCCAGCTAAGATCAAAAATATCCTTGGCGCCAAATTTTTGTATTTGCTCTTCAGGGGTGGCAGGCGCTAATTCAGGCTTAAAAATATATTGAACTTCTTTTTCTACCCCAGGCATATTTGTCATTTCACCTTTTGGTGATAATGGTTTGTAATATGTATTTGGAAATGCAAGGATAATATGAAAGTGCTTGCTGTAGGGAAGGTAATTTAAAAAAGCAAAAATACCGGCAATATGAAGCCACCAGCAGCTTCTCTCAATGATTACAAGTGTAGTAGCCGGCAAAGAGGCAAAACTTGAAGAAAACAAGCCTGATAAAATAAAATTGCCATGATCGGCATAATGGCTATAGCCTTTTAATTGTAAGGCCCTGTCTGCAGCATTCATTGTTAAAAACAAAGTCATTAATATGATTTCTGTAACCAAAATTAAATTTGCATCTGTTTTGGGCCAGCCATCCAGTTCATGCATGATAAAGCGCCGAAGTTTTAGAATATTTCTTCTTATAAGAAAAATAACACAGGCAAGCAGCACACCCATGGCCAGTAGCTCAAAAAAATCTATTACAAAAGTATAAAAGCTACCGAGTGTATTTGCAAACAGCCGGTGGGTGCCCAATAAGCCATCTAAAACAATTTCGAGAATTTCAATATTAATAATTACAAAGCCTGCATAAATTACAAAATGCATGACACCTACTAATGGATAACGAAACATTTTCTTCTGCCCTAACGCCAGTAACAACACATTGCGCCATCTTTCGCCTTTTCGGTCATTAAGGCTCTCTGACTGGCCGAGATGAATATTAGCGACGATTTCTTTCACTTTTTTAGCAAAGAGAAATGTAGCAGCACCGAGAAGAAGAATAAAAAATACCTGCTGAATTATTTCCATAAAATATAACGACTAACTTTTTTCAATTAATGCAGCTAACCCAATAAATGGATATTCTGTAGTATGCTAAGTTAATTGTTATTTGTATTTGGCAGCTTTAAGTAATATTTTTTTTCAGAAGGAAGAATAGTATTATTTTAAAAACACTTCCTTTCCTTGCTCTAAAAAAAATTGGTTCAGCTTTCGTAGATCATTTCATAATATTGTAATTAAAAAAAACACAATGGCGCATGTAATTCTTGAAAGTGATATCGCCCACAAAAAAATGAAGAGGCTTGCTATAGAAATTGCTGAAAGAAATATGGGGGAGCCGGAAATTATTTTAGCCGGAATAAAGGGAAACGGCTCTCTTTTGGCTGCCATTCTAAAAGATTTATTAAAGGGATTGTTTGCTGGAAATGTGCTTATAACGGAGATTGATATTAATAAAAAGGATCCTCAAATTTGCACTATTTCAGATAAGATAGATTTTAATGATAAAACTGTAATTCTTGTAGATGATGTGTCTAATTCTGGCAAGACCTTAATCTATGCGCTAAAACCTTTTTTGGCATTTTATCCCAGAAAAATCCAAACATTGGTACTGGTAAAACGTAGCTATCGCGAATTTCCGGCATCAGCAGATTATGTAGGATTGTCAGTGGCCACAGCGCTCAGCGAAAAAATAATGGTTCACTTATCGGGAAATAAAATTAAAGAAGCAGTAATTGAATGAGTAAAATAAGTTAAAAAGTTAGCCAATGTGCTTTAAAAGAGCCTTTGGAAAATTCCAGTGAGGGCATAGGAAATTTAAAAGAATTTGCTACAAATAAGAGCACACGTACCATTTTGTTTTTAGATTTTATTTTGGTAAGGTCAATATCGGGTGAAAGGTACCACTCACGATATCGTCGAATATCACTTCTGTCAAAAGTGACTACACCATTAGCGTCTGTAGCAATATTATTTCTGGCGCCAAACATGCCTTCTGCACCATAGCCTACTGCAATATTCAGCCAAGGGGGTAATTTACTGTCTTTGAAAAATGATTTTAGGTTAGCACTAGCCCAATATGTTTGGCCATTGTAATCTTTGATAAAACGTTCCCACTCACTTTTGCCATAGATTACATCGGCTCTCTTATTCAATTGGTCGCTCCCATAATTACGTTTGTGAAATGAAAATTTTAATTTTATTTTCTGTTCATCCCAGGCCAATTGCTGCGAAATAAAAATTGCAGAACCGGTAATATTTGCTGCAAAATCACCGGGGCTAAACCCATACTCTGATGAAAACCCATCAAGAATCTCTATAATAGATTGGTATGCCACACCACTAAGCCCACCTATCCAAATGCTTTTTTTTCTTGAAAGCCCGGCCCATCTCCACATTTCCATAGTTGCTTTACTTTCAGTATAGGCACTATATATATGGCCTACCTTGTCCATCTGCAGCCACTCTGCATCGTCATTAAAAAAATGAAAGCGAGAACGGGGATAGTTTGCATACCAGATATAATTTAATCCAATTAAAGTGCCGCCATACCCCACAATATTGGCAGCAGTTACCAGCCTCACTCTTTTTTTATTATATTGAAAAGTGTCATTGTCAGATTGTATTGTTTCACTATTTTTAGAATTATATAAACTATTTTCCAGTTTGAAGTTAACTTGCGATTGAGACAGTGTAGATAGGCTGCTAAAAAAAAGCAGGTACAAAAGAATAGGAATCAATTTTGTAGAAAACATGTGGGCACAAATTTATATCAATAGGCCAGAGCGTATTAATAATTGTTGTTAATTAAAAATTGAAAATAAATATAATGGAAAAACAAACAGCGCTAAAAATCGAGGAATGGTTATCGGGAAAATATGACGATAATACCAAGAATGCCATTAAAAAATTACAGGCCGATGATATAAATGCATTGGATGATGCTTTTTACAAAGACCTTGAATTTGGTACTGGAGGCCTGCGTGGAATAATGGGTGTAGGTACCAACAGGATGAATAAATATACCGTAGGGATGGCTACGCAAGGATATGCTAACTATCTTAAAAATTCATTTCCTGAAGTAAAGGTGGCCATTGCGCATGATGTAAGAAACAATAGCCGTGCGTTTGCAGAAATAGCTGCGCATATTTTTGCCGCAAACGGAATAAAGGTTTTGCTGTTTGAAAGCATTCGGCCAACGCCAGAATTGAGTTTTACTATCAGGCATGAAGGCTGCCAGGGCGGTGTAGTACTTACCGCTTCACACAACCCTAAAGAGTACAATGGCTATAAAGCTTATTGGAATGATGGCGCACAACTGGTACCCCCGCACGATAAAAATGTAATAGCTGAAGTAGAAAAAATTAAATCTATTGATGATGTAAAATGGTCGGGAAATGATGAAAATATTTCCATTATCGGCAGTAAAATAGATGATGCCTATTTAAAAATGGTAAAAGGGTTGAGTATAAATCCAGAGGCTTGCCTAAAGCAGCATGACCTTAAAATCGTATATACCCCCATACATGGAACCGGGATTATGCTTGTGCCCAAAGCGCTCGCTGCCTATGGGTTTGATAATGTAACTATTGTAAAGGAGCAGGCCACACCTGATGGCAATTTCCCTACTGTAATATACCCTAATCCGGAAGAGAAAGAAACCATGAGCAAAGGATTGGAGGTAGCTCGGAATGAAGACGCTGATATATTATTGGGTACAGATCCGGATGCCGACAGAGTGGGCGTGGGAGTAAAAAACAATCATGGTGAATGGGTACTACTGAATGGAAATCAAACTGCAATGATGGCATTCAATTACATCATTGAGGAAAGAAAGAAAAGAGGGCTGGCAAAACCAAACGATATGGTGATCAAAACCATCGTAACTACAGATATGATAGATGTAATAGCAGCGCAAAATAAGATATCATGCTACAATACGCTTACAGGATTCAAGTGGATATCTGAGCTGATAAGAGCTAAGGAGTCAAAAGAAAATTACGTAATAGGTGGCGAAGAAAGTTTTGGCCTGATGATTGGAAATGCTGTTAGAGATAAAGATTCAGTAAGCGCTGTTGCTATCATTTGTGAAATGGCAGCAGTAGAAAGGGAGGCTGGCCGTACTGTGTTTGATAAATTGATAGACCTGTATATTCAATATGGTTTTTATTATGAAGAACTTATTTCACTTACTAAAAAAGGCAAAGATGGTGTAAAGGAAATTTCTGATATGATGACCACCTTCAGAAACAACCCGCCCCAATCTATAGCCGGCGAATTAGTTACAGATATTTTGGATTATGAGGCTTTGACCTCCACCAATATTAATACAGGAAAAGTAACTAAGTTGGATTTCCCAAAAAGTAATGTGTTGCAATTTTTAACTGAAAAGAATACAAAAGTATCTGCAAGGCCAAGCGGAACAGAGCCTAAGATTAAATTTTATTTCAGTGTAAACGAGCCTTTAGATAAAAAGGAAAATTTTGATACAGTACAGAAAAAACTACAGGATAAAATAGCTTCCATAATTGAAACAATGAAATTGAAATAGTAAGGCATAAAGAAAGGTTCATTTTTCACTGGCTATCCTTAGTATATTCAGAATAAAGCGGAGTGCTGCCCGTATGTACCCCGCCATTTAGGTCTCATCCGAATCGCCGGCACGGGACTCGGTGTTTATAGGATTGATCGCCGAGTTTTCTATGATTAAACCAAGTCTTCTTCGAGAGGCTCAACTGAGCCCCAAACTTCTATTTTAGATTATTCATCAGTCGCTCGGTAGTATAATTCAATACCATAGTACCCTTTGAAAAAAAACCATTTTGTAACTTTTTTTCCGGGTAGTTTTCTTGCACTAAAATCATATTCTTTATTACCTCCGGAATATTACCTTTAGAATTGATGAAATTAGTAATCTCCTTATCATCTCTCAGCTTTAACCTGCGGATAAGCCTCCACCAACGGTCATAGTAACGCAATTTCTTCATTGACTGTACTCCTACTCTATTTAGCCTTTCGATATTATGCACAAACAAAAAATTCCTTAAAAAATCAAGATCACTGTTTAATGTGCTTGCACCTTCGCCAGCATAATTAGCAATTACTATATTCTTATATTTTATATTTATGGAACTGTTTTCAAAACAACGAATATTCATTTCCCAATCGGCAAATAATGGATAGCGTGTATTAAACAAACCCACTACTTCAAACACGGTACTTCTATAAAAAATAGACTGGTGGCAAATATTACTAAACAATATTTTTTCTTCATCAAACGGGCCATCATAATTCCGCTTGAGTAATTCACTATATACATCCCCATACAAGAAATCTACATTTTCATAAGTTCCCTTTTCAAAAACCTCCTGCAGCACCTTATTGTTTTTTAACAAATCATCAGCACCCAAAAAATAAAGCCATTCACCAGCAGATTTCTTGATCGCTTTATTCATAGCATCATAGATACCTTCATCCGGTTCACTAATCCACCGCAGGCGCGCATCTTTTACGCCATCCAAAATATTCACTGTATGATCAGTAGATTTTCCATCCACCACTACAATCTCAAAATCAGTAAATGATTGCAGTAGAATACTATCAAGAGCAGCTTGCAAAGTCTTACCTGCATTGTAGGTAACGATGATGATGGAAAGAAACGGCTGGTGCATAAATTTTGAAATTATTAATTTCTTAATAAGAATCTCCTGATTTTCTTAATGCGTCTTTTAATAGAATATGTATTTTTCTTTTTAGTACTGCTCAATGAAGGCGACTGTGACCTATGGTGATCAATAAGCTGGTAATACTCTGCGTGAACAAAAGGATGTGAAGAATAGAAGCTGACTTGCTTAGTTTTCCACTGGCTAATACAATTAAATTCGCCCTTAATCCTAAATGCTGGCACTTTATAGTGATTTCCATATTGCGAAGGCTGACGGAACAATTCTATTTGATGCCGAATGGCTAACAAAGAAAGTATTGACTGATCCATACGATGAAAGTGAAATCCCCAAAAATTCTTTTTTCCACTTTCATTTGGCAAATCGGTGATAATAGCAGGCACTGTACAATATTTCAACCATTCCTTTACGAACCCCATAGTTACTTCGCTTTTCCTGAAAATGGTAAGAGCTGCATCACATTGCGCACCATTCCAATATTTTTTTTCATCACAATTCATAAGTACAAAACAATCACGCTTGACCCAATATCTGTTTTTTAAATTGCCATTTGCAAATAAAAGTATTGGGTGTTGATGCTTGCATATTTCAATTAACGGATCTAGTGATGCTATTAAGGAAGATCCTGCATCAGCATAAATAAGAATATCACCTTCGTCCAATTTATTCAATTCCTCAAAAATTATATAGGGCTTCCAAAGCCAAAAGCCCATTCCTTTCTTACCATCCAGAATTGATTTGTGTAATTTGTAAAATGCGGTTCCTTTAATTTGTTCAAAATCATAAGGTATGGTCTTACTTATTCCAAATTCTTCTGCAGATTTAATAAGCTGCAATCGGCTTGCAGCATATAACTCATTAGAAAGTGTAGTAAGCGCTACCTGCATATTTAAAGTACAAAGTTTGAGATGATGCCAACTGAATGAGGATTCTCATATTGCCCTACCCACCCATTCAAAGGCACAAGATATATGTCCTTAATTTGATATTTTTTATCATAATTACGGATGATTTTAAAAAATGCATTTCTCATTTTACCAATCAAATCATCCCAAACGATGATAAACTTTTCATCTAATAATTCATATTTTGAAAGCATTTCAAATTCGAATAAGATAGCCTTGGCTGAATGAAGTGCATCAGAAAATACAACATTATATTTATTGCCTTTTAATTTTGCCCAGCTATTTTCGTCCCACACATCAGCACATAAATAACGAATATCTTTATTAATGTATTTAAAATCCTTCAAAGAGGAACTGCTTTTCTTTATAGATACAGAAGGCGTTTCCCATTTTTCTTCACGCTCGGGTATCAACTGAGCTGCAAGCACAGGATTGATTTCTTCAATATCAAAGGCGGTGAGGCTACCTACATTTTCATTGTTCATGATCTGAAAAAAATTCTTTCCAACGGAAACCCCAATCTCCAAATAATCAGGATTAACAAAGTGTTTCTTCATCAAATAAAACAAAACATCTGAATAGGTTATTGAATTATCAATCTGCTTATTGATGTTGTTTCTAATAATCTGAGGCACACCATAATCAAAACATGAATTTTTAAATGCAGCTTCGTCAATCCAGTTTTGAATACCAGAAAGTGTTTGCCGATTGTGCATTACTACTTGTCCCATCATGGTAGGGTCAAAAATAATTTTGTCTTTGAAAGGTACTTTTTTCAAAAAATCGAATCCAAAAAGGGGCATAAAAAAATTATTTAACTATTAATCTTCCAGTATAATCAATACGGTTTAAAAAAATCTTTAATTTTCGTTTCTCTATAAATTCATCAACAGCTTTTTTAGCGCCAGTCCAATGTCCATAATCATCAATAATAATAATTCCACCTTCCGCTACACGATCAAACAAATGCTCCAGTTCATGCTTGGTTGATTCATACCAGTCGGTATCTAACCGTAAAAGGCTTATTTTATTTATTGATTTTTCAGGAAGGGTATCCTCTACTTTTCCCTTAAAATAAAAAACTTGTTCCCCTGGATAACCGGTAGTAGAAATATTCTTTTTAACCTCATCTAATGCTGAATAACACCATACATTGTTCCCTTCGTCTTTATCGCTGTTTTCTAGAAGCGTTGATGCAGCAATGTTATTGATAGCACTGGTATCATGCGCCTCAGGTGGCGGCATACCGTCAAAGGTGTCAAAAAGAAATATTTTTTTAGAGATATTTTTTAAAGCTATTAATCTTTTTGCAGCTAACATCATGCTTCCTCCGCGCCATACGCCACATTCTACTATATCGCCTTCTAAATTATTTTTTATTATATATTCTATTGCCCTTGAAAGTGCCACCAGTCGCTCATCACTGGTCATCGTATATTCCTTTACCTCAGAAATCATTTTCTTTTCTTCATCAGAAAAATCTGATGGAAAAGTTTCTCTGATACTCCCACGCCCAGTTATAATGGAAGTTTTAATGCCAATATCAATTAAGTTCTTTTTAAAAATCCTGTTTACAAGGTTCATTCAATTTACGATTAAGCGGTATTTCTAATTAAAGATTGCAAATTTACCCTAATAGTATAATTATAGCGTTTTTATCAATATTTTCTTCAATAGTTCTTGTAAATAACAGAATATAACTGAATAATTACATAAAGCTTCCCATGGGTGCATTTTAAATTGTCGCCGGTTCGTGAGACACGAACCGGGGCGGAGCGCCGTAGGCGGTGTCTCACCGCCCACTATTAGCCAGCCCCTGAGACAATTTAAAATGCACCCCTTCCCATCCTTAGCAAAATCGGATCAGTTACATTTTCCTATTTTTGCCCAAAATTAATTCCTTTCTCATTTTTTTTATTATCCCATACACAAATCACCCTAATGACACTTCAACCTCTTACTGCTATATCTCCGATAGATGGCCGGTACCGAAAACAGGTAGAAAAATTAGATGCTTACTTTTCTGAATTCGCATTGATCCGATATAGGGTAATTGTAGAGATTGAGTACTTTATTTTTTTATCCGAGAAAAAACTTTTTAAGCTTCCAATACCTGTAAAGAATGCGCTATTAAAAGTAAAAAATGATTTTAATCAGGCAGATGCCCAAACAATAAAAGAAATAGAAAAGACTACCAACCATGATGTAAAGGCAGTGGAATATTTTTTAAAAGAAAAATTAGAAAAAGCAAATGGTGGTAACCTGAAAGAGTGGATTCATTTTGGCCTTACATCACAGGACATCAATAATACAGCTATACCGCTACTATGGAAAGATTTTATCGCCGATAGTTACTTGCCTTTTTTAGTTGAAATACTAAAAGAATTAAAAAAAATGTCGCAGGCATGGAAAGGCGTACCACTACTTGCCCGAACACATGGCCAACCTGCATCACCTACATTATTAGGTAAAGAATTAATGGTCTTTACTGAGCGTATTGAAAATCAACTATTACAATTCACTTCCATTCCTTCTACAGGAAAATTTGGAGGCGCCTCAGGCAACCTTAACGCACACCATGCTGCCTTCCCGAAAATAGACTGGCAAAAAAATATGAATAATTTTCTTGAGAAAAAATTGGGAATAAAACGCCAGCAACACACTACACAGATAGAACACTATGATTCACTCGCTGCACATTTTGATGCCATAAAAAGAATCAATACCATTTTAATAGATATGTGCAGAGATATTTGGATGTACGTGAGTATGGAATACTTTAAACAAAAAATAAAAGCTGGTGAAATAGGAAGCAGCGCAATGCCACATAAAGTAAATCCTATTGATTTTGAAAATGCAGAGGGCAATTTGGGTATGGCAAATGCAATACTGGAACACCTTTCAGCCAAACTACCTATTTCAAGATTACAAAGAGACCTTACTGATTCTACCGTAATACGGAATATAGGCGTACCAGCGGCACATACAATTCTTGCATTTCATTCCCTAAAAAAAGGACTTTCCAAATTGATTTTAAATCAAGATAAAATAAATGAGGATCTCGAGCAAAACTGGGCAGTAGTAGCAGAAGCAATACAAACCATTCTACGAAGGGAACATTACCCCAATCCCTATGAGGCCTTAAAAGAATTGACCAGAGGAAATGATACCATCAATAAAAAATTGATTCACAAATTTATTGAATCACTGAAAATAAGTGCAGCTCTGAAAAAAGAATTAAAGGCTATTACGCCGTTTAATTACACAGGAGTATTTTAAAACTACATATACAGATTTTTTCATAAGAGATTTTTAGATTTATTTCCTGATAGAAATATGAAGTACCATCTTGCACCCACGGCTCATTCCAGTGGCAATTTTATTTTTCCAAATGCAATACCACGATTATTTCCTAATAATTCAATCTTCCAATTTATATTTATTTGATAACTGAGCATTGTTTCTGCCACCCAGCTATCCAGCCATCAAACTGTCGCCCCTACGGGGCTTTGACAATATGGTGCAATTAATTTTCTACCAAACTACCGCCTCGCTGAGGCTTTGAAAATTGGCGCATATTTCTTTTCGCAATTGAAACAGTGGTTTTGTAAAAATACCATCCATGAATTTACAAAGTCCCGTAGGGGTGATGGTTTGGTAACATTAAAAAACAAAATTTCACATAGCCCCGTAGGGATGACAGTTTGGTAACAACAAGAATTAAAATTTTACATAGCC
>JAFDXH010000067.1 GCA_018268075.1 Bacteroidota bacterium
GACAGAAAAATGAAATATGAAACGCTAATTGATTTTTACAAACTCCTTGTATTTCTTCAAGAGTATGCTGAAGAAAATTCATTTTTTAATGATGAAGGGAAAAAATTATCTGAACATATTTCAGAACTCAACTATCAATTATCTGACACAGCAAATAAAAGAACTGATAATTATTTCAAACAACAGGAAATTTTAGACGAATTAATCAAGTCAAATATAGTGTACCAAGAATATTTAAAGACTTATGCGACTATTACCAATTATTATTCAAGACTACAATTAATTTTATTTTTTAAATCCAAGTACTAGGACGAAAAACTACCGCTAACATTGCATTGGCAATATGGCGGGCGACGGATATATTCTCAGCTTTTTGTTCACTGTTCAGCTTCGGTTTCGGCAGACGAATAACGCCGAGCGACAGAATAAACAATGAGCTTTTGTATCTTTAATCAGCAGCGGCACCGGGCAGACGGAACACAGAATACCGCCACATCGCCAATGCTTCACCGTAAGCGGCTATTTTACCCGACATGTATAAACTACTGACTTTATTTTTAATTTTTGCAAATACAGTTGTCTTTGGACAACAGAAAATAAAGGAGTTCGTACTTCACAATGTGATTCGTATTTCGAGTATTTCACCTGATTCTACAAACTATGATGACTTGTTGGCAATCGGCAATTCAATTGGAAATGCTCAAATCGTAATGTTGGGAGAACAAGACCACGGAGACGCCGCAACCTTTCTTGCAAAAACAAGACTTATTAAATACTTGCACGAAAAAAAGGGATTTAACATTTTAGCATTTGAAAGTGATTTTTTTGGATTAAATGAAGGCTGGAATGATTTAAATAAAAGTAAACCACAAATTGATTCATTTTTAAAAAATAATATCTTAAGCCTTTGGGCTTACTGTGATGCCTGCAATGACCTATTTTACAATTATATTCCACTTACTCGAAAATCTGATGTTCCGATAATCGTTACCGGTTTTGACAATCAAACAGTTTATTCTTATTCAAGAAAACATCTTGTTGAAAAACTTGACAGTGTATTCCGGGAATTAGAATTACCTATAACCAAAGCAACCGATTATCAATCAACAGTATTGGTGCAACTTGAAACATTAGTCACTAAATTCGGTTACCAGCGACCTACAAATGATTTTTTTTATAAGTGTGGAAACACCTTGAAAATTATTAAGGAGCAAGTAAATGATAAATTGCCTTCTGAAAACTTTTGGTCTGTAGTAATAGAAAATCTAATTTCATTCAATGAAGAAGAACTCTACGTAAACAAAAAAGATAAATGGCAGGTAGAAACGATACGAGATAGACAGATGGGTTTGAATCTAAAATGGATTTTCCAATCAAAGTATCCAAATCAAAAGATTATCGTCTGGGCTGCAAACAATCATGTAGCCAGCTATTCCGACAAGAAATATACTTCAATGAGGCATTTTTTATCTTCTGACACATCCCTAAATGATAAGATATATTCCATAGGATTTACTTCCTACAAAGGAGAGGGTGGACGGTTGTGGGAGAAAAAATTTACTATCGGCAAACCAAAAGCGAATAGCCTTGAAAGCTGGATGAACAATTCGTTTGAATATGCTTTTGTTGACTTCACAACCTATAACAAGACTTTTCCAAAATCAAATGAAGAGTTTGACATGAGAGGGTGGAGATATTGGACGTTTAAGAAGAAGTGGAACAGGATGTTTGACGGAATTTTCTTTATCCAAGAAATGTATCCATGCAAGGACAACAAAACAGCCGCTTACATCGGTTTGCAGCAAGTGGGGCTGAAGGAATAACAATGAGCTTTAGTACTGTTATCATCTTCAGTTCGGGCTGACGGAATTCTATCAGCAAACGAACAAATAATCAACTTTTTCATCTACTTTCGGCTGACGGTTCGGGCAGAAGGAACAATGAATTCCCCACCTGCTGCAAGCCGTAAACCGTTGGTGGCAAGCGTAAGGCGACACCCTACAAATTTTCAATTATGCCTGACAAGAGTGAAAAAGAAAGACGAAAACAAATAATGGACGAGCTTAAAAAGCAGGCTGACCAGAAATTTGAAAGCAATCTTCCAACCAGCAGAGAAAATTTCAAAAAATTATTTGACTATTTAGACACGGAATTGAGTGACACGAACTGTGATGACACAAATGGTCTGACCAAATCATTTTTAGTACAAATTAATGTCGAAAATGTTGACGAAGTTTTAAAGTGGTTGACTGAACACGGCGGTTACTGCGACTGTGAAATTTTATCGAACGTGGAAGAACAGTTTGAATAGTATGGAGAAATTTGAAGAAATACTAACAAAATATGGAATCGTCAAACGAGTTGATAAATTAAAAATAACGTTTGAGGAAGTTGAAAAAATTATAGACTTCAAACTTCCGGACAACTACAAAACATTTGCTTCAAATTATTTAGAGTTTGAGGATTTCATTGGTGAAGAAAATGTAAGACTTTGGAACTTTGACGAAATAATAGAGATAAATACTGACTATCAAATTTTCAAATATTTACCAAAGACATTAGGAATTGGTGGAAATGGTGGCGGGGAATA
>JAFDXH010000068.1 GCA_018268075.1 Bacteroidota bacterium
AAAAGCGAAGTTGTGAGCCAATGCGTTTCCAAATAATTTTCTCTTTTGAAAATTCATCTAAGTATGCACAATTTCTGAGATTGTAAATAGTATCGCCTTGGTCAAGACGCTGTTCTAATTTTTCTTGAAAGGAATCCAAATATTTTCTAAGGTTCGGATATTTACTTATATCAACTCGCTTGATTTTTTTTGATTTAACTCCATTGTGAGTATTAATTAAATACTCACCTTCCCAATGAGTAAAATACTTTTCAATTTCTCTACCTCTCAATATTGGTCTGATTACTTCAGTATTTTTTTCATCTGCTTTTACAAGTTCATTTCTTGTCGCCTCATCAATTATAAACGCTTTATTAAAGCCTGTTAGAACCCCACGATTTATTTTTAAACTCCAATTTTTAAGAGATTTCCCTTTTGACTTAATTTTTCTAAATAGTGTTTGTTTCCCATCATCCATTATTGCCCACTTTTCAACAGTTACATAAGGCATAGGATTATATTGCAAATTGTTCAATTGATTCAGTTGCTCTGGGTTGTCAACAACACTTCCAACTAATCTATTTTCGTTCTCATTATTTTTGGCAATCAAAATGTTTGTGTCAACCACGGCACTTTCAAATACTCCGGGTCCCAAAGCAATCAGTTTAATCGGATTTTTAGACAGAAATAATTTTCGCAATGATTTTCCATAAGCCGCTTTCAGCCATTGACTTGACGTGATGAAAGTATGCACTCCCTTTTCTCGCAGTACTTTAAAACCAAATTCATAAAAGATTGCATATACATCACCTGTTCTTTCGTAAGTAAAATATCCCGCACTTTTTAACTGCTCTGCTAAAAATCCACTGTTCTTCTGCATTTGCACATACGGCGGATTCCCAATCACCACATCAAATCCTTTATCAATTCCAAACATCCAGGAAGGGGAAAAGAATGTTGAAGCATGGCTGTCATCAAAAGGATTCCAGTCGTCAATCTTGTTAAAGAATGCGTCAAGAGCCCAACTTTTCCTTAATGAATTAAACTCTGTTTTGATGTAGTCCTTTGTTGCCATGAATTCATTTCTAAGTAAATCGCGTTTTTCCTGATTCCCTTCGGTATCGTAATATTCATTCCTGATTTTTTCCAATTCCTGTATTTTATCATGCATTCTCATCAACGTAGGGACTCCGTTACTTAATGCCAGTTTTTTCAGAAAGTCGTCGTAACCACTGTCAATCAAACTATTGGCGCATACAAATTTAAAATCCAGATTGGGTAAGGGTTTTACGCCAAAATTGTGTACCGGGTCTTTGGGGTTGTAGGTTTCTTCCAATACTAAACTCAGCCATGCCCGCAGCCTTGCTATCTCTATGGCCATCGGCATAATGTCCACCCCGTGTATGTTGCGGCTAAGGATGTCTTTTTTCAGTTTGTACCGGCTCTTTACGGTGCCTAATGCCTCGTGCAACTCCACTAATTTTTGCAATATGCCCATCGGGAAAGCGCCGCTGCCACAGGCGGGGTCAAGTATTTTTATTTTTTCAAGAAAAGAAAGCAGCAGCGTTTTTTCCTCTTTTTTTAAATGGCTTACTTCCACATTTACATTAAACAGCGGTTCTACCTTTTTTTCAATCTCCTCTTTCCACTTCTCACTTTTCTCTTTTACCTTTTCACTTTCTCCTTCCCATTGTGTTTGTAAATACGCCTTGAGGCTCTCGTTTACCATGTAGTCCACAATTTCCCGTGGGGTGTAAAATGCGCCAAAGGCTTTGCGCTGGTTGGCCAATTTTTCTGTTTCTTCATTCTGGCTTGCCAGCAAATTTTCAAAAATACGTCCCAGCATTTCGGGGTCAACCGCCACTTGCTGATACTGGCTGCTGCTTTCATCTACCGTAAAATCGTAACTCTCTAAAATTTCTACAAAAGGCAACAGCCACGCATCTAAATTGAGTGTGGTAAAAAGTTTGTCTTCATTGCTTTCGTCAAACAAGCCTCCGTTCAGGTAAGGGATATTGTCTGAACCCTGATTTTTCGGATTACATGATTTTAGGATTTCTCTGTCCTGTACTTTAGTATTTAATGTTTTAAAAAATAAGGGAAGCAAAATAGATTGGTAATAATTCTCCGTGTTGCGAATGGCATCACTGCTGATGAGCGATGTGGGAATAATGCCTTTCTCTTTCAGGAACCAACAGAAAATATATCTGCCAATTAACCGTACTGAAAATTGTTTTACCTGGCTTTCGGTAGCTACAGCATCCTGTGTTTTTACAATACCCAGCAAGGCATCAAAGCGTTCTTTTATTTGTTTGTAAAATTCCTTGTTGACTTCTTTGATGTCCAGCGATTTCCAAAGCAGGTCAGCTATTTCCGGTTTTGATTTTGTGCCCACACCCTGCCATTGCAGAATGATTTTGTTGTATTGCGTACTGGTTAGCCGGTTGCGGAAAGAAACAATTCTTTTCTGCTCACCCTGGTTAAAAACCAAAACCAACTTATCGTAATCGGGTGTGGTTACAAAATGGATAAAGTAGGGCTGAGAGGGAACAAAACCTTTATTATTGGTGGTAATGCCTTTTATCATTGATTGATAACTTCCAAGCCCCGGGTCATTGTCAACCAGTTGACTGATATAGTCTTTTTTCAGTTTTTTCAACACAGCAAACCTGACTCTGATGTTTTGGTTGTCGGCGCTCAGGCGGTACAACTGCGGCTGCACAGTTTGCGGAGCAGTGGCTAAAAAATCTTTCAGCTTTTGCGTTTGTGGCGAAATCAGTTGCGGTTTTTGTCCGGCATTGGGTGTTATGTTCATCCATTGCAGCAAAGCGAAGGCAAAGTCAAGCACATTGTCCCGTGAGGGGGTTGCTGCTAATTGAGAAAGAATTTTATTGATATCGGCGGTGGTCATATAAGTAAAAAGTGATAAGTTAAACGTGTTTTAGTATTAATTTTCTGTATTTCGTTTTCCTATATTCATTTTTGAGGTTTTTATGGATGAGACAAGCATTGCGATTAATTCTTTGCATCCTGATTGCATTTCTTCAAATATTTTCGGCTTTATGTAACGTCAAAATTAAAAGCCAATATGCTGTTTCATTTGCTTCATTAAGCGCTACTGAAAGTCGGTTTATAAAACCTGCTTTATTTTGTCCAAACTCTGCTTCTCTGATTAGTGCTCCTACTGCAGTTCCACTCCGAAGTAACTGTTTGTTCAAAACAAATTCCTTCTTTTCCGATTGCAATAACTGAAATGTCTTTACAATCTCTATAGCGGAAGAGTAGCTATTATCCTTTAAAACACTTTTCATTTTTTGTTTGTCTTTTTTAGTTTTAACCTTTTCACTACCTTATCAAAATCGCTTTCATAAACTTTATCCTGTATCACACGGTATTTATCAAATTCTGTTTCTGCCTTCAGTTTAGCTTCCAGCATGGTAACTTTTCCTTTGTCTTTCAGGATTGGATAATTGGAGAGTTGCAAAAAACCTTCAAGGAATTTACTCCAGTCCTTCATATACATCAACTGACTTCGTTTTGCGTTGTTCTCTGCCAGGTCAAGATAAGCTGATACAATCCGGTTAAGTTCTGAAATGTGTGCTTCGTTCAGGTAGTTCTTCGCGACCGAAACATCACTTTTAATAATTTTTCCGTGGGGTGCGGCTTTCCATGTTTTTAACCCCATATAAATTTTTGTGGCATCGGCTTCGGTATAAATCAATTCAGCCGCTGTTTTTCCTGTTATTGCCCAGTGAAGTTTGTTTTGCACCGATGCAAAAAAATCCTGTGTGGTGGCTGCATCCTTGTTGTAGTCAGCGCTCAAGGCATACAAATCCGTTATCTTTTGATAAAATCTTCTTTCACTTGCACGGATTTCACGAATGCGTTCAAGTAATTCATCAAAATAATCTTTGCCGAAATGTTGTCCTTGTTTTAGCCGTTCATCATCCAATACAAAACCTTTGGTGATATACTCCTTCAATGTGTTGGTTGCCCAGATACGAAACTGTGTTGCTTCATCAGAATTTACCCTATAACCTACCGCCAGAATAGCATCAAGCATGTAAAATTTTGTATTGTAGCTTTTGCCGTCGGTGGCAGTTATCCGGAAATTCCGGATAACTGAATCTGCTGCCAGTTCTTTGTTCTTGAAAATATTTTTCAGGTGTTCATTCACTGTTCTCACATCTACGCCAAACAATTCTGCCATTCGCTTTTGGCTCAACCAGAACGTTTCGCTTTCATAAACCACTTCCACCTTCACATTGCCTTGCGGAGTAGAGTAGAATATCAATTGATTATTATCTTTACTCATGATTAAAAATATTTAGCCAATAGTTTCCATTGTTTAAATAGGTGCTATGTAACAAAGTGGAACTAACCAATTCATGTTAAAGAATGAAATTATCTGCCGGTTGCATTCAACAATGAGATATTTCAAAACCAATTTCCCGATATCAGGAAATTGGTTTTTCAGTAATTGAATCTCATTATACGTTTTCATATTGTTATTCAAAAATTTGCAGTATTTCACTCAGTGGCGCTCTTTCTGTTTTTTCTTCAGGTTTGTATTGGTTCGCCAGCGAAATAAATTGTTTAATGATGTCGTCACCAATATGTTCCTGTCTCCGGTTCATTCTGTTTACCAATCTTACCAATTTCAGGTTTTCTTTATTGATATATGCGTTTTGCGAATGTAAAACGGAATTGCTCACCTTGTCAATTTCCGAAAAAGCATAGCCATATTCCATCATTTTATTTATCACAAATGCAATAGCTGCCTGTTGCGGTTGATTGTATCGTACCTGGTGTTCTTCTTCCGAAAACTGGTATCGTTGAATGAAATCAAGAATGTATGCTTCGGTATTGGGTTTGTTTTTGAATTTGTCGGTAAAGCGTTCATTTTGTTCGCTGGTTGCTTTGATAGAAAGCAAACCTTCTGTGGTGGTTAACAGTTCTCCGATTTTATCTTTGCTGAATGCCACAAAATATCCTGCCTCAAAAGTCGCATCCTCGCCCGCAGCCAAATGTGCCAGATGAACAAAGTCATCCTCTTCTTTCCGCATCTGCACCTTTCCCCATTTTCCTCTCGGAAGATTTTTTATTTGCTCTTTATAGGTGGGAGTGTAATTTTCATTTCGGTCAAAGGCACGCAAATCATCCATAAATAAGTCTTCGGCTGCAAGCAATTCTGAGGTCTCAAATATTTTCTGAAATGCTGCCATTCGTTTCTTTTCATCACGGCTGTAAAGGTCTTCGGTAAAATCCTGAGGAATCGGCTCTTCGTCCAATACACTTTGGTCGCTACCAATGGTATAGCGAATGAGATTGATTTTGTCCTGTAATTTCTGGACTAATCGCAAATAGCTTTCTAATTGTTCTTCGGGTCTGAAATTGTAAATGAATATTTCTTCGTGCACTGTTCCCAAACGGTTTATTCTTCCATTGCGTTGAATCATGCGAACCGGATTCCAGTGCAAATCATAGTTCACAATCATTCCGCAATCCTGCAGATTTTGTCCTTCAGAAAGTTTGTCGGTGGCAATCAAATAATCAATTTCTTTTTCTCCGTTTTTAAGTTGATATTTTTTAGAGACGGGCGCAAATCGTTTGGCAAAATGTTCAATGTCACTTTTTGAACCAAGGGCAAATTCAATATTTCTTTTGTTGATAAGATATTGCGGAAGGTTTTCAGAAAGATATTTTAGCGTATCGGCAAAGTAGGTGAAGATGAGTACTTTTCTGTCTTCGTTTTGATTGAGGTGCTTTGCCAGTTCCTGAATTTTATCGTCTTTCTTAATGAGCAAAGCGACTTGTTCTTTCAGTATGCCGATAATGGAAAGGTCTTTTTTGATGTCGGCTTTCAGTTGAGCTACATTGAAAACGCCTTCGTCAGCCATTATGGTTACAAACTCCTGCTCACTATTTTCAAAATCTTCAATATCAAAATCCAGTTCATCTTCGTCTGCGTTCTGTTCGTTGTAAGCATCAATGGCTTTGTTCAAAGCAGAAAGATTTTTCACCGAAATAATTTTATTGAACTGCTCCAGCTTGGCTTCAAAATCTTTCAACTTGGCTTCGTAACTACCAATGGATTTATTGATGCTGAACAAGGAGGATTCAAGTCGTTTCAAGAAGACTGTTCTGAAAATTCCATAGATACCAATTTGCCGGCTTAGTTCACGGTTTTCATCTGCATTTAATTCCAATTCGCCCCGTTTTCTTCCATAATAGGCATGCCGGTAAATATTATATCGGTAACAAGGAAAACCCAGACTTAGCAAAGCTGTATAAATAATTTCAAGCGAAGATTGAATCGGCTTATCTCTTTTAGTATAATGCTCAAACAGGTCAAGCGGATGGGCTAAGTATTCCAACTCAGCCAGGCTGGTGATTTCAAAGTTGAATGCCTGTGTAAGCAGCGAATCTTTTTCGGCTAACTTTTGAAGCTGCGACTGAAACTGATTCTGTACTTTGTATTCAAGGTTATTGGGTGTTGACTTTGGAAATTTTTGAAGTTTGCCGTTTATCTCCAAACCATCGGGATATTCTTTTTCAATTCCCTGCCTTGTTCTTCTCACGATGAACCGGTTGAGCAAGGGCGTAAGCTGTTCTTTTATTTGTTGATAGTTGATGAAACCGCTTTCACGAATTTGTTTGCGCATGTCATTTTGCAAAAGTTCTAACCGTTCTTTCAGTGTAAAATATTT
>JAFDXH010000069.1 GCA_018268075.1 Bacteroidota bacterium
GATTATGGTGCTACTACATTGTCAAAAAAGGATGGCCACTTATCCTTTATAATCCCATCTATCATTTTAAATAATCTATCCTATAAACCTTTACGAAATAAATTATTGGATAACAGATGGCTGTCGCAGGTATGTTACACAGGAAATAAAATATTTCAGGAAGCTACCGTTGATACTGTAATACTCCTATTAGATAAGGGAGGTGTTTCAGAGATTTTATTAATTGATGCGTTAGACTTTAAAAGACCCAAAAGGTCAAACGTTGAGCTTGATTTCTTTAAGAAATTCGACAATGTAATAAGTGTATCGGGCGATGATAATTCAAACAAGGTATTTGATAAGGTATTTCATACAGAAAATATCAATGTTGAAAAACACTTTGATGTATTTCAGGGTATAGTGACAGGAAATAACCCTGTTTATATTTTTGATGAACCTGAACAATGGAAGTCGATAAGTATTGAAAAGGAATTGCTAAAAACTCTTTTGCATGGAAGAGATTTTCACAAGTGGATTATAAAAAACACGGAACGAAAAATTCTTTACTTAAATCCAAAATCAAATATTGATAACTATCCCAAAGCAAAGAAGTATATACAACCATTTAAGGCTGAACTAAGTACAAGACGGGAATGTATAAATGGTGCTATTCCTTGGTTCTCACTTCAATGGGCAAGAGATAAAAAATTACTTGATACTAAACCAAAAATAATTATTCAGAACACGAGAAATGAAAGATTAAAACCCAGAATTGTTGCAACTGTTGACGAAATTGGAATATATGGTTCTCAAGGGATGAACTTTGTTGTTCCTACCACCAATACTTATTCTGTTTATTTTCTGATTGCTATCATTAATTCTAAGTTGATTGATTATTTGTTTGCAACTAAGTTTTTAAATCTTGCAATAAAGGCAGATTATATAAAACAAATTTCCTTCCCGAAACCAAGTCCACACGTAATAAAACAGCTTGAAGAAATTTCCAAAAAAATACTTGCAGATAAGCAGATAAAAAAGACCGACAAATTAGAGTCCGAACTTGATAATTTGGTTTACAAACTTTATAATCTTACCTATGATGAGGTAAAATTAATTGAACCAGACTTTGCTTTGAGTGAGGCTGATTATGAAAAAATAAAACTGTAAATAACTAACCCCAAAAAATGGCAGATAATTTTATACTTGAAGAAGTAATTGCCGAACTGGTAGATGGCAGTAAATCATTGTTAAGCCCACTAATGAGGCTTCAGTACTTTGCAAAAAGAACAGGCAATAAAGAGTTATTAGAATATGTTTTGGCAGAGCTAAATGGATATAAAGGACAGATTGAAATTCCTGAGTATAGAACTTCCGGTGCTATTATACAGGTTGACATACAGTTTGGTGAGGTAAAACATCTAAACCTGGAGATTCCGGTAGAGATGTTACCAGAACAGAACAGAGATGCATTCAGAAAATTTTATCTTACAGAATCGGTTCCCGTTTTAGAGCAAATGATTATTGAAAAAGATGATGCAAAAAATTACAGCCATTATCTTGTACTAAATCTCCCATTACCTAAGGTTCATTTGTTTCAGAATGCAGCAGAGAAATTGTATCAGAACCCTTATTATAAGGCTGGCGTCATTGGTGCAAGACTTCTTACTAACCGTAACATTATTCCAAGAGTATTAACAGCAGTTCGTTCAAGGCTTCTTGATTTTTGTATGGAAGTAGGTGAAGCCTTTGGGTATAATATTGAAATAGAGTCATTCAATAAATCACAATCATTAAATAACGAGAAAATTATACATCTTATGAGTACAGTAATAAATACTCATGGTGACGGCAATGTAGTCAACACCGGAGAAAATGCAAACATCAATGCAACTATAACAATTTCTAAGGGCAACAAAGAGCAGCTAACAAAGAAATTACAGGAATTAGGTATTGATACGGCAGACATCGAAGAAATTAGTGAAATTATTGAGGAAGAGGCGGATAGTAAGGAGAGCAAAAAACTTGGCAATAAAACCATTGACTGGATTACAAAAGTCTCAGGAAAGGCTTTAAAAGGGATAGGTTCAATTGCAAAGGAAGTAACATCATCAATGCTTGCTCAGATTTTGATGCAATATTTTGGCATACCGCCAATAAGTTAATTTAAGACAATTAGTAAAATTAAAATGGCATCAACAGCAAGTTTCAGGGTTTTAAAAAACGAACTGCTCAATGTATTGAAGCAGATGCAGAGAGTAGAGAAGTCTGTTAAAAAGAAATTGAGTACACTGGAGGTAACGATAATTGACAATTATCTGCAATTAGCAATACCGGGTATTCAATTAAACATAAATGCTGCAACAAAAGGCAGTGCCAAGTTCACTGTCAGGTTATGGTATTTTGCTGATATTATTAAAGCCGAGCAGGATAATACACTTCATTTTGACCTGACTGAAAACCGTCTTGGTTTAAGAACACTTTCTTTCCCGGTAATGATCACTTTTTTTGAAACGGACAGTATTTTGAGAAGTATTAACCTGCCGCTGAATTATACCGATTTGGATTTGGCTAAACTATTATTGTCAGGTAAATACACCGATGAAGAAATTGTTTTTAATAACCTTGATGAAGAAGCTGTAAAAACAATGCGTAAGGTTAAAGCAGATATAAGTAAGATAATTTTGATGATGAAAACTTACGGCTTCAAACGAAAAGAAGTAGAGCAATTAATTTTGAACAAGCTAAAAGAAAACGAATAAAGCGATGTGGAATAAAAGAGGGAATTTAAGGGTTGAAACTTCAATAAACTGCTCAGGCAAAGTACTCAATGAGCATTCAATACCCTTATTGAGAGAGAAAGATTATGTTGTAAAAGATTACCGCTTGGATGGCGATGCACCTAAACAATTCATTAAAGCATATTTCTATGTTGAAGACAGTACAATAAGAAAATCTTCATCAAGCTCATGGCCGTCTTATATAGCCAAGACCGCTGAAAAATGGTATCCCCATGAATCAATAATTGAATACATGATTAACCGCATAGGCCAGACCCTCGGTTTACACATGAATGAAATCAAATTAGTTAAAGCAAATGGGCAGATTCGGTTTCTAAGCAAGTACTTTCTGAATGAAAATGAAAAGTTAATTCACGGTGCTGAAATTTGTGGTGAACACTTAGGAGATATGCTTTTGGCAGAAGAAATAGCCAATCATAAACCAACTTCAAGAGAACTTTTTACATTTGAATTTATTAAGGATTCAATAAGGGCAGTTTTCCCACAATGTTTTGAAAATCTGCTTGTTGAACTTGTAAGAATGATAACTTTTGATGCTTTAGCAGGTAACAATGACCGCCATTTTTACAATTGGGGTGTAATTGATACTAAGAAAAAAACGTCAAAATTGCCTACCTTTGCCCCCATTTACGACTCGGCAAGGGGTTTGATGTGGAATTACAGCGATGAAAACATTAAAAAGATATACAAACAAGGTGGCAAGAAAATTGTAACTTACGTTGAGGAGGCATGTCCGAGAATAAGTATTGAGGAGAATAAGCAAGCAAATCATTTCCAGCTTATTGATTTAGTCAAAAATTATAATACGGAGTACGGAAAAATCGTTAGTGACTTAGCAAGTGTTGAGAATGAAGAAAAAGTTCTTAAAATGCTGGAAGAAGAGTTCTATCCCTTTTTTATTCGGGAACGTTCTGAATTGATAACAACAATATTGAGAACAAGATTTTTAAAAATAAGAGGTATTTAAAATGTTACGCAAATTCATAAATTGGTTTAGCAAAAGTGAAGATGGTTTTGAAATGCAAGTTCAATTGCCAAAGGATGAAGAAGCAAAATTCATTCTGACAGTTGATAAAATCCGCATTGGGACTTTGTATTGCGAAAAGGGTGAATGGTATTTCAAATATGCAGATGATTTCAAGAATCACTCTGATGAATATAATCGCATTGTTGGTTTTCCAGACTTGGATAAAACTTACAAGAGTGATTCATTATGGCCATTCTTTCAGATACGTATTCCGGGATTAAAGCAACCTGCCATTCAGGAAATTATTGAAAAGGAAAAAATTGACCAGGCAAATGAAGTTGCCTTGTTAAAACGTTTTGGCGAAAAAACAATTTCCAATCCTTATCAGTTAGTAATGGCTGTTTAAGTTCAACTTTTGAATAATAGTGAAAGCTGGCTCTGCCAGCTTTTTTTGTACCCAAACATTCCTGCGTTCCCACAGACCCCACCCTGCAAGGTAATAAGGTGTTCCTCATGCCTATTCGGCAAGCAGATGTGCCAAACCAATGCAGCAGCAGCAATGAAATCTATTTATAAACTTTTATGGTATTGCTGCACCTGCATTGCCCTTTGGGTGCTTCGCTACGCTACGCAGTTTGTCACACTTCTTGCAGCTCATACGGCATTCGTCA
>JAFDXH010000006.1 GCA_018268075.1 Bacteroidota bacterium
TTCCAGTTCTATTGCGGTTAAGTTATATTGATTAATTACTTCTATGTATTGACGGCGTACATTGTTGGCATTGTTCAGCGATTGTGATAGTTGATAATAATCAATTTCACCTGCCTCAAATGCCCTTTGAGATTTATTGATAAGTAACTCTGCCTGCGGCAAAGCGGTTTTGCGGAAATAGCCGATTTGAATCTGAAGCCTTCTTAAATCAGAAAGAAGCACAGTGCCTCTTTGCGAAAGGCTGAAATAAAACGCCTCCACTTCCGCTTCTCGTATTTGCATATTTATTTCTGCGGCATGTATTTTTGCTTTTTGTGGCTTTGCAAAAATGGGTATGCTAATTCCTATCTCAACTCCCTGGAATCGTTTACCAACTCCATAGTATTTTTCTACTCCGTCTTTTGAATGATTGCCAACTAAAGATTGATTAAAGTATCCTAAACTAAAATCAGGAAGAAGCCTGGCTTTCTCTACCCTTATTTCTTTTGAAGCTACTGCTATCTGGCTACGCAATGATTGCAATTGGGGATTGTTTCCCAAAATAGAACTGTCTAAACTTAACGATATTGTTTTCTCTTTTAAAACACTATCCGCAATGCCAGAAATAGTGGTGTCATTCATGTATTTACCCAAAAGCTTTAAATTACTGTTGATATATTCCTCTACTTGTTGTTGTTGAGCAATGGCTTCCTGCAATTGAGTATTTGCATTGTATTTTTCCAGAATATTCGTTTCACCCGTATTAAACCGCACATCAGCAGCCCTTAACACGCGTTTATATAGTGCAATTAAAGTATCCGCCAGCTTTCGCTGTTCGTTCCGGTAAAGCAATTGGTAATAAACATTTTTTACCTGAAAGGCTATCTGGCTCTGATAAATCTTCAGTTGAGAACGGCTTGCCTCAATAGAAGCATCAGCAAGCTCTTTTAGCCTTTTTAGATAAACAGGATTTGGAATGTTTTGAGTAATCGTGATATTATTGTCATAGGGAATCGGGCTATTGTACTGTCCGTACGTAAGATTGATATTGGTTTTGCCGATATTCCCTGTACTTCCTTTTAACGTTTGCTGATATTCAACACCCAAATTTCCTACTCTTGTATTTGGATTAGCGTTTAAAGAATTGGTTACGGCTGTCTGCAAATTCACTTTGTTGCTAACCGCGTTTTGTGCGTATGAAAAGTTCATACCGCCAAGTAACAAAAACAGTATAGTTGTGATGGTAGGAATTGTAGCTTTTCTTCTCCTTATCTTTATTTTTTCAAACATGGTATAAAGCACCGGTAATACAATCAAGGTTAGGAAGGTGGCGGTAATCAAACCTCCTATTACCACTGTAGCCAAAGGCTTTTGAACCTCTGCTCCAGAACCATGTGATAATGCCATTGGTAAAAACCCTAATGAAGCAACGGTAGCGGTCATCAATACAGGACGTAGCCTTGTTAAAGTACCAGTAAGAATAATTCTGTTAAGATCACGCATGCCATGCTTTTTTAGCTGGTTAAACTCACTGACCAGTACAATTCCATTTAACACAGCTACCCCAAACAATGCAATGAATCCAATACCTGCGGAAATACTAAAAGGCATTCCTCTTACCCACAAAGCGAATATGCCGCCTATAGCAGATAAAGGAATGGCCGTAAAAATTAGCAGCGAATGTTTAATAGATCCAAAAGCAAAATATAATAATAAAAGAATCAACCCTAGCGCTACCGGAACAGCAACAGATAACCGCTGATTGGCTTCTTCGAGGTTTTTAAACTGCCCTCCGTAAGTAATGTAATATCCCGTGGGCATTTTCACTTTTGCATCAATTTTTTGCTGCATTTCTTTTACCACTGAGGCAATGTCGCGGCCTCTTACATTAAAGCCGACAATAATTCTTCGCTTCGCATCTTCTCTTTGAATTTGATTGGGGCCTAATTGATAGCTTACATCCGCAACCTGTTCCAGTGGAATATTTTTTCCATCTTTGGTAGTTACAAAAAGTCTTTTTACATCTTCTATACTTTGGCGTTCAGCTTCCTGCAACCGTACTACCAAATCAAAACGCCTTTCTCCTTCAAATACGGTTCCTGCAACACCTCCTGCAAATGCGGTATTAATTGCCTGGTTAATGTCTGAAACATTCAAGCCGTATTGCGCAATTTTATCCCGGTTAAGCTTTATAGAAATTTGTGGCAAGCCGGTTAACTGCTCCAGATACAAATCTTCTGCACCTTCTACTGTTGGGACGATAGCGCCTATTTTCTTAGATAATTCTGTCAGAACCTGCAGGTCTTCCCCGAAAATTTTAATACCAACATCCTGTTTAACACCGGATAGTAATTCATTAGAGCGCAACTGGATTGGTTGTGAAAACCCGAAAGTAACACCCGGAATTACAGCGAGACTTCGCTGCATCATTTCCGCAAGTTCTTCCCGGCTTTTGGCACTTGTCCATTCTGCTTTTGGTTTTAGTACAACGGTAATATCCGCCGCTTCAATAGGCATAGGATCTGTCGGTATTTCTGAAGATCCTATTTTGCCAATCACTTCTTTTACCTCCGGAAATTTTTTCATTAAAATATCTGATGCCTGCGTTACTTTATCAATGGATTGATTTAATGAACTACCTGTGAGTAACCTTGTTTCGATAGCAAAATCCCCTTCATCCAATGTGGGTATAAATTCGCCGCCAAGCGTAGAGAATACGACTAATGAAATAGCCAAAAGCCCAATTGCAATGCCTACTACTAAACCTCTCATTCGTAACGCGCCTTTAATAAGTGGCTCATACCATTTCTGTACACGTGCCATCATCCTATCAGAAATATTCTTTTTATGGCTGATATTCTTGCTTAAAAAGACAGAACTTATCATTGGCACATATGTAACCGATAAAATCAAAGCGCCCAGGATAGCAAAAGAAACCGTTTCAGCCATTGGCCTGAACATCTTTCCTTCTACTCCAACTAAAGCAAGAATTGGCAAATAAACAATCAGAATAATAATTTGTCCGAAAGCAGCGGAATTCATCATTTTTTTTGACGCACCACCTACTTCACCATCCATTTCTGCCTGGGTTATTCTTCCTGCCTTTCGATGGGCAATATGGTGCATGGTAGCTTCTACAATAATGACCGCACCATCTACAATTAATCCAAAATCTATTGCGCCAAGGCTCATTAAATTACCAGTTACCCCAAATACCTTCATGAGTGAAATCGCAAAAAGCATGGCCAGTGGAATTACCGAAGCCACTATCAACCCTGATCGTACATTTCCAAGGAAAACAACCAGCACAAAAATTACGATCAGCGCTCCTTCCAACAGATTTTTTTCTACTGTACTTATCGCTCTTGCCACAAATTCACTTCTGTCTAAGAATGGTTCTACTACCACTCCTTCCGGCAACGATTTGTTAATCTGAACCATTTTTTCTTTAACGCTGTTTACAACTGCGCTCGCATTGCTTCCTTTTAATAACATTACAATTCCACCCACTGCTTCTTTATCATTGCGGGTGAAGGCGCCATAGCGGTTAGCAGCGCCAAACCGTACTATTGCTATATCACGTATGGTAACCGGAACACCACTTTCAGTATTTTTCACTACGATCCTTTCAATATCTCCAAGATCAGTAATCAATCCTTCACTTCTTATGAAGTAAGCATTCGGTTTCTTATCAATGTAAGAACCGCCTGTGTTTTGGTTATTGTTTTCAAGTGCAGTAAATATGTCCGATATGGAAATATTGTAACTTCTAACCCTGTCTATATTCAAAGCAATTTCGTATTGCTTTAAATACCCGCCAAAGCTGTTTACTTCAGCTACGCCCGGGGTTCCTAATAATTGTCTTCTTACAATCCAATCCTGAATGGTGCGCAAGTCCATTGCATTGTATTTGTCTTCATATCCTTTTTTGGCATGAACTACATATTGGTATATTTCACCTAATCCCGTAGAAATAGGGGCCATTTCCGGTAACCCTAATCCGGGTGCTATGGAATTTTTAGCCTCCGTAATCCGTTCTGACACTTGCTGGCGCGCCCAATAAATATCGGCATCATCATGAAAAATGACCGTAACGACTGAAAGGCCGAAACGAGAAATAGAACGCACTTCCTCAATTTCAGGAATCGTTGCCATGGTTTGTTCTACAGGAAAAGAAATAAATTGTTCCACTTCCTGGGCTGCCAGTGAAGGGCTAACGGTAATAATCTGAACCTGGTTATTCGTAATATCGGGTATAGCATCTATAGGTAATTTTGAAGCGCTCCACGCTCCCCAAATAATAAGGGCGATGGTAAAAATCCCGATTACCAATTTGTTTTTTATAGAAAAATCAATGATCTTATTTAGCATTTTTTAAAAGAGATTAATATTTAGTCACCATCTGGCAGTATCTTATAACTATAGCTATGATTGCACCTATGCTTAAAATGGACAGGATGATTATAGTAATAATTCTAATGACCTTGAACCTTGGCCGTGTAGAAACTTTGCGTTTCTTTTTACTAAATTTTGTGGTCAAAATTGGCGTATTGTGAAAAAGATGAAACAGGAGTGCCTGTTTAAGCAAATAAAAAAATAAGCTTTTGGAGAGAGTATTACGCCAATTGCGGGGGTTGCCAGATAGACAATGAAATCTCCTTGATAGGAGATGAATAGACAGGATTATAACTTTTTACTAATTCAGGTTTAACAAGAATTACTTTCGATATATGTTGTGGAATAGGGGAACCTGTACAACATGAACAACTGCAGAAAGGTGAACAGTCTCTGGTTGGATGATCGTTTTGTTGATGGTTTGTTTTTTGTATTTCTGTCTTTGCTTTACTCATAGCCACGGCTCCATCAGCGCAAGGCATTGTGCTGATCGTCAAAACTATAAA
>JAFDXH010000070.1 GCA_018268075.1 Bacteroidota bacterium
CCCCAATTCACAAGCTCTCTTAATATGCATACCGAATAAGGATTGAAAATCTTTTGAATTAAAGGGAGCTTCGGTATGGTACAGTTGTTTAAAAATATCCTTTAATCGTTTCCCTGCTTTAAGATAAATGGGAATAAAACCTAAGGTTTGATTTTTGTCGCTTAAATTACACACATAGCTATTTAATATTAGATTTGGGTATTTAAAGGATAGGCTAAAAAACAAATTTGACCAGTTTACAGTATCAACTTCCAATAAATCTGTACCTACTTTAAAAATCTTCTCTTGTTCTAAATCTGAAAAGGTAAAATTGGCTGTAAAACTTTTGCCTAATTTATAGGTCAACCATTGACCATTCCATGAATTAATTTGATTGCCCCTTAACTTTTTCAAAGTGGGCTCATTCAAATATTTTCTATAAATCTGCCACCCTTCAAATATTAATAAGAGGATATCCGGATGCTGAAGCAGAATTGTTATTGCACCCGCGACTCCGATTCCTAAACCCGAACCTATCCATGAAAGATAAACATCTTCTGCAGTTGTATCTATTCTGATGTCTGTTATTGACCCAGAGTAGGTTCCATAATTTTCCTCTTCTGATGCAGGATAACCAATAGCTATACTTCCATCTCTCACTCCTTTAGAAATATTTAAATGAAAAGTGTTTAACCTTTCTCCTCTTTGCATACTGTCATTTATCAATATTGCTTTAATAATTCCCTTTGATTTCTCAGTTTTTGTCGAAACCCTATCTCTACCAAATTTATTTATTGCCTCAGAAAGGTTTTTTTTGAAGTCTTCCATCTTTGAAATTTTTCCTTTACCAACTTCCTTTCCATAAATGCCATTATCATCTGTAGTTATGCCCTGCACAAATGGCGAATTAGTAATCCATTGCATATATTTAGGATGATTAAAAAACAACTCAAAATATATCTTTTCAAAAAACTCCTTTGCGGAAAAGCTTTGATTATATTTTTGATTATAGGCCTCTAAGAAGGTTCTTCCTACTAATGTGGTTATCATAAAAATTGATTTAAAACATTAAAATTCTCTTGTTTAATCTCGTCAACACTTAATCCCATTTCAAAGTCATAGGCCTTATCGGGTATAATGAAAGGTTTATTTCCCTTTACAGTTTGTTCCATTTTAGCAACCGACCAATAGGATACAGGAATTTCCAGATTTAATCGGGTCTCAAAATCACCTTCATTGTAGGTATCTACATCAGATTCTAAAATGCAACTAACACTTTCAATTTGCAAAAGCTCAAAAAGAATTGCTTTACTTCTATGCGTAAGCATCCCTAAAGTGAAACCAACTTCAGGCTTGAAAATACTGTGTTCATCAATTTTTAGAACATCAATTGAAGTATATACTTGGTCTATTTTATTCTGTAAGTCTTTTTCTTGTAGGATTTCATTATCAGGCAAAACTTCAAAGGACTTTTTTAGAATCTCCAAATCATAAGGTCTTGCATCTTTATCACTTTCTGGAGGAGCTATCACATATATATCTTTAAATTTACCAATAGTATCTTTATTTCTCTTCCGATTGACTCTGCCAAAACGTTGTATCATTGCATCCAATGGCGCCGTAGCTGTTATCATTATATCGAAACTAATATCTAAGCTAACTTCAACGATTTGCGTAGAAACCACAATGCAGGCTTCAGTACTGGTATTAAATTCAAATGTAGTTTCACCTACTTCATCTATTCCCAATAACTGTTTTTCTTTTATATTTCTATCGCTCCGTTTAAATTTACTGTGTAACAATAAAAGAGGTACATCATGATATTGTTCCTTAATAGTTTCAAAAATACTTTGAGCTTCTCTTATTGTATTCATTACAATTAGAATCTTTTTTCCCTTATAAACCTGTTCCGGTAGTATATCCTGAGTTGATTCAAAAGCTTCTATTTTGTGGATGATATGGCGATTGAAATTCTGCATCTCTTGTTCGGTTAAATGAACTTCCAATACATCCTCACCTAATATTTTCTTAATTTCTTGATATAGTACACTTGGCATAGTGGCGGTTCCAATATGTATTTTACAATTCAGAAATTTCAGAACTTCAATAAGTTTCAAGACTAATGCTTGCGAAATGCCTGAATAGGTGTGCACTTCATCTAAAATAATGTCACATCCCCGCAAATCTAAAATCATTGCCTCGTAACATTTCATCCCCAGCACTATCGAAGCCAATTGATGTGGGGTAAGGATTTTTATGGAAGAACCCATAAGATTCTGCAAAGCAGTTTCTTCGGTTTCCTTTCTTTTCACGATGATGGAAGTAGAATGCAATATCCGTATATCTAAATCAGGATTATCCTTTTCCAGATCCTTAGCTGCTCTATTATACATCGCATTAATAGAAGCTTGAAATGGAAGTGTGTAAAACACCCTGCCTCTGCACCTCCTGAATAAAAAGTCAGTTTTACCAGCCCCCGTAGAAGCTACTACTATTGTATGCTCCTTAGATGAACTTGCATCTTTTAAGGATAAGGGGTACAACTCATTAATTCTATTGTAAAAACTAAGCTTCGGTATCTTGAAGAGTCTTTTTACTTCAGAACTTGTCTTGTAGCATAGAGAAGAAGCAAAATGGTCTGCACCCATTAAAACTCCACGCCATTCAGAATACTTCTTTTGTTGGACGGTTTTCTCACAATATTCAATGCAATATTTTAAGTTTTTAATTGCTTCATCTCTATTTATAGGTGTTATCCTAAACCCAAATTGTTGTATGATGTCATTTGCTTTCGGACTCCACTCTTCCCATTTTCCTAAATGAAAATCTTCGTATTCATCATTTTCTTCCAAGTCTAATAAGCCCTTAAGACCAATATCTTTAACAACAGATTTATGATGAGCTGCAACCATTTCTATTAAAATGTCCCATTGTTCTTTTGGAAATAGAGAAAGAAAAAACAGAGAAGCAATTTCATGGCGAAATATATTTCGGCTGTTAGTTTTTCCCTTCAATCTTTCCTGAAAGAATGGATGAGCCTTTCCAATATCATGAAGTATGGCTCCGTTAAATGAAATTTTCTCATCCAGCC
>JAFDXH010000071.1 GCA_018268075.1 Bacteroidota bacterium
CTTAATGCCTTGAAAAATACAAATTTTATTATTGTAAGAGATAATGACTTTCCCCAGTTAGAACCTTCATATTTTATAAGAAAAATTAAAAGTATTAGAAGAAGGCTGTATAAAATTTTGGGGCAAAATATTAAGAAACCGGAAATTAATATATTAGATTTATTGTGTGATAAGTATCGGATTGACATTATACATTGCCCATATCAATTTATACCAGTTTCTACAAAAGCGAAATTAATCACTACTCTTCATGATGTTCAGGAGCTTCATTTTCCTGAATATTTTTCTGCAGAAGAAAGGGCCAGAAGAGCCATATCATATCTTGACTTTCTAAGAAGAGCAAATAGTGTAATTGTAAGTTATAGCCACGTAAAAAATGATCTAATTAAATATTTTGAGGTGCCAAATGAAAAAGTAGATATTCTTTTATTAAAAATGGATAAACTTTGGTTTGAGAAATATACAAAGGCAGATGCTATTGATGTTACATCATTTTTCAGGACTCCATTTTTCTTATACCCTGCCAATACTTGGAAACATAAAAATCACTTGAGGTTAATTGAAGCAATTGCAAATGTGAGAGATAAGTATAATGTTGTCTTGAATCTTATATGCACAGGTCATAAAAATGAACATTTTGCCATTATTGAGGAGTCAATACAAAAGTATAATCTTCAAAAGCAGGTTAAATTTTTAGGTGTTGTAAACGAGATAACGCTTTACTCACTTTATACTAAATGTAAAGCTGTAGTAATCCCCACTACTTACGAAGCAGGTAGCTTCCCTTTATACGAAAGTATAATGTTGGGCAAACCTGTAATTTGCTCCAACGTTACCTCTTTACCCGAAACGATAGGCTCTAATGAATTTGTTTTTGATCCATTTAATATTGAAGACATTTCCCTTAAAATGATACAAATATGGCAGAATGAAGAGTATTATTTTGCGGATATGAAACAATTAAATATTGCTTCACAAAAATTAAAAGATCACGACCCTTTAAAAGATATTCAGAATATTTACGAAAAAGTCAATGCCTAACCTCTCCATCATCACCATCAACTTCAACAACCTACAGGGGCTTCAAAAAACCATGCAATCTGTATTTGAGCAAACCTATACCGACTTTGAATATATTGTTATTGACGGCGGTAGCACCGATGGCAGTAAAGAATGGATTGAAACACACAGGAATAAACTTGCTTATTGTATCAGCGAAAAAGATAATGGTATTTATCATGCCATGAACAAAGGCATACAGCAGGCAGGGGGAGAATATTTATTGTTTTTAAATTCTGGTGATTATTTGCTGGATAATAAAGTACTCGAAAATCTTGTAAAAGATGGAGTAAACAAAGATATTATTTACGGAAATATTATTTGGGAAACAAATAATGAATATAGAGATGGTATATTTCCTTCATACTTAAGTTGGCGATACTTTAGAGAGCAGTCATTACCGCATCAGGCTTCTTTAATTAAAAAAACTCTTTTTGAAAATTATGGACTTTATGATGAATCCCTGAAAATCGTTTCAGATTGGAAGCATTTCATATTGGCGATTTTTAAATATAATTGTACTTATCAGCATGTTGATTTAAAAGTAGCCATGTGTAATAGAAATGGCATTAGTTGTGATCCGAAATATCAAAGCCTAATAAAACATGAAAGAGAAAGTGTTATTAAAAATTTCTTTATAAATATTGATACTGATTTTAGTTTCAATGAAGAGAAATTACAAAGTTTGGAATCACAATTAAGTATATTTCAAAGGTATAAGAGAACTTTTCTTTTTAGGGTATATCGCAAATGTTTTAATTTTTTTAAAAGCAAATGAAAGTCCTTTTTATTTCACATGATGCTTCAAGAACGGGGGCACCTATTTTATTGTACCGATTAATTGAAGAGTTAAAAATTCGAAAGCAAATTGAGCCTGTCATTTTACTTAAAAAAGGAGGAGAGCTTAAAAATGAATTTGATAAATTAGGAAAAACCTATGAGTGGAATGAAGCAGCTAAGCCTGGGTTTGTTACAAGAGTAATTTTAAAATTACTCCGGTTAACTGGCCTTAAATTAATATACGATAATACAAAAAGCAACCAACCCCTTTTACAGGAAATGAAGGATATACACATTGTTTTGAATAACACTGTTACCAATACAGGTTTGCTTAAACAATTGCCTTTGAAAAATAAAAAAATATTTTCATATTTTCACGAGCTTGAAATTATTACAGGCCATTATTCAACTAAAGAAGAAATAGAATATTGTTATTCAATTTCAGAAAAAGTATTTATTCCGTCAGCCGCAGTTAAACAAAATCTTGTACATCATTATGGGATTACAGATAAAAAATTCGAAATTTTGCCCTATATAATTCCTGCTTTAAATTTTTCTGATTCAGGAACTTTTGCTCATGAAAAATCATTGAAGCAGGGGCATTTTATGGTTACCTTATGTGGCTACCTTCATTGGAGAAAAGGTGCGGACCTTGTTCCGCTGTTAATTAGAGAAATTGTAGTAAAACGAGGAATAAAGGATATTCATTTTTTTTGGGTGGGCCTGCATGATAATTCTTTGGACTATAAAATTTTGAAAAGTGATTTGAGTAAAATGCTCCTCTCCGAATATTTTAGCTACAGCCTCCCTGCCCCTCACATAGCTGATAATTTAAATAAAGCAGATGTTTTTGTATTACTATCCAGAGAAGATGCATTTCCATTGGTGGCATTAGAGGCAGCATCATTGGGTAAGCCAATAATTTGTTTTAAAGATTCGGGTGGCATTCCTGATTTTGTAGGAAATGATGCAGGTATTGTAGTCGATTATCTTGATATTGAAAAATTTGCAACTGCCATTATCGAATTAAAAAACAATGCCTCACTTAAAGAAAATATGGGCGAAGCAGCTTTACAAAAGTTTGTTGAGTATAATAACAAACAAAAAGTAATAGAATCGCTTTATATTAATTTTAAAAATGTATAATTGATATTTTGAATCCATTTGTATCTGTTATTATTCCCAACTATAACCACGGAGAGTTTCTTCGTGAACGTATAGATTCTGTTTTAAATCAAAGCTATCAAAACTTTGAAGTAATAATATTGGATGATTGCTCTACTGACAATAGTAGGGAAATTATTGAATCTTACAGATTTCACAATAGGGTTTCTGAAATTGTTTTTAATGAAGTTAATTCCGGGAATACTTTTATACAATGGCAAAAGGGGATTTCTTTAACTAATGGTGATTGGATTTGGATTGCCGAAAGTGATGATACTTGCGAAATTTCATTGCTTCAAACATTGGTAAACCCTGTATTGGCAAATAATTCTATTGTTCTTTCATATTGTCAGAGCATAGCATTTAATTCAAATAATGAAGTTATTCGGGTTGGTAGTGAAACATTATTTCAGGAAGTATTAAGCGGTAGTGATTTTGTAAGTGATTATATGGCAGCGGGAAATGCTGTTTACAATGCAAGTATGGCGATATTTAAAAAAGAAGCTGCTTTAACAATTTCTAATGTTTTTAGCGAATTTAAATTTTGTGGCGATTGGAGATTTTGGATTGAAGTAAGTTTACAGGGGCAAGTTGCAAAATCATGCAAGTGCCTCAATTACTTTCGGAGACATCAAAAAGACGTTTCAAATAAAGCAATAAAAAGAGGATTGTTTTTTACAGAAGGTACAGAAATAACGAAGTATTTAAATAGTAAAGTTACCCTTTCAATTAAGCAGCTTGAATTTGCCAAAACTTTATGGATGATACAATATCTTAATCAAAAGATATATTTTCAGGATAAGGATGTAAAAAAAGAAGTGCTTGAATCGTTGCAAGCCATTGATAATAATTTTAAATGGCGGCTTTTAAAATATAGAATAAAAGTAAGAGCGATTTCATACATTCAAAAAATTTTGGGATAGTAAACTTTTTGTAGCATAAAGAAAGTACTTTATGCAAGTAGCCCTGTTTTTTTATTAACAATGATTCATTCAATTTCCATTATTATTTGCTGCTACAATAGTGCACACACAATATCTGATGCTTTGCAATGCATACTTGCGCAGCAGTTGCCTACGGGCGTTGGGGCAGAAGTAATTTTGGTAGATAATAATTGTACTGATAATACCGTAGCCATTGCCAAAGAAATTTGGGGAAGTGCAGCCGATAACAAAACGGCATTAAGCATTATTACAGAAAAACAACCCGGCCTCAGCGCTGCAAGAAAAGCAGGCCTGCTGGCTTGCAGGTACAATACCATTATTTTTTGCGATGACGATAATCGCCTGGATCCAAATTACATTTATACAGCTTATGAATTATTGAATGCAAATGAGCGAATAGGTGCAGCAGGCGGCAGGGTGCAGGGAATTACGGATGGAGATTTTCCGGCATGGTGGCCAGATCATGCACCTGCTTATGCCGTAGGCAGCCAGGGTAGCAAAACCGGGGATGTCAGCAAAATTCAATACCTGTGGGGCGCAGGCCTGGTGGTACGAAAAGATCTTTTATTAAAAGTGCTTGATGATAACTATCCCTTATTACTGAGTGATAGAAAGGGAGCAGCGTTAAGCTCCGGCGGCGATTCTGAAATATGTGCACGCATTCTTTTGGCAGGGTATCAATTGTGGTATTTCGACAATTTAAAATTGCAACACTTTATAGAACCCGGCAGGCTTACAGAAACTTATCGCAAAAAATTGTATGCAGGGCATGATGCTGCTTCGCTGGTACTGGAAAAATACAGGCATGCCATTATTGAAAAAAATCTTTCTGGTTGGCATAAATATAAAAGGATGCTAAGGCTTGGTTTTAATATTTTGTGTAACAATAAAAACAAGGCATACAGCAAGGTTGCATTAAACATCATTGCTAATACCAGCCTGCCCGTGCAGGATGATGACTATAAAAAAATTATTGCGTATATAAAATTTGTATCGGCATAGTAATGCAGCAGGTATCTATCATTACAATCAATTACAACAATGCCCCCGGCCTGGCTGCTACCATACAATCGGTGCAGGAGCAGGATTATAAAGAGGTAGAGTACATCATCATTGATGGAGGTTCTGCCGATGATAGTGTGCAGCAGGTAAAAAATTTGGCCGTACCACCTGCCTATTTTGTAAGCGAAAAAGATAAAGGCATTTATCACGCCATGAACAAAGGCATTGCAAAAGCCAATGGTGAATACCTGTTGTTTTTAAACAGTGGCGACCGGTTGATACATCGGCAAATACTGAGTGAAATATGTTCTGTAAAACAGCTGGCAGGCATTTTGTTTGGCAACCTGCAAACTTCAAAAGGCGAAATCAGGTATCCCACTCATCCTGATTTTATGTTCTTCTTTAGAGATAGTATTGGACACCCGGCTTCGTTTATTCAAAAA
>JAFDXH010000072.1 GCA_018268075.1 Bacteroidota bacterium
ATGGACGAAGAGATAGGATACAAACAGCAAACAATTACCCGGCAGGAAAACGAAATCCAAAAGCTTCGTTCTATAATTGACGAAAAAAATATTGTTATCAGGGATACCGCTGATAAGCTGCAGGAATGCCAACGCTCCAGTGAAGGTAACCGCCAGCTCATTAATAAACTTCTCGCCGATATAGACCGCCTCAAACAGGATATAGAATGGTATAAGCGTACCTATGTTTACAGAAGCTTTTTAGGTACAATTAAGCAAAAATTGTTTGGTAACAATGAATAAGAATTTTTCATAGTTAAACAATTTCACCCCTGGCGTTGATAGTTTCTAGCTGACTAGTTAAATAGACCCGGCGCTTCCATTTGCCAACTCAACGGGTGAATAATACCCCGCATAAATGATCGTGAGTAGACAAAAGATAATCATAAGAAGTATCTGAAGTTGAACCATCTTCCCAATTAAGCTTTGAAGGTTTTAAGTTTCTTGTTCTTAAAAAATTCACCAGATCTGAAATGTTTACGCCCTGACCACTGAATTGACCATTGTCCCATTCCAAGAGAATTTTTACAGAAGGATTATTTCTGATGATACCTTCCGCACCTCTCAATACTTTAAACTCGGCTCCTTCAACATCAATTTTAATGAAATCTACCCGGTGATTGGCAAGATAGCTGTCAAGTGTTTTGGTTTTTACCTTTAGAACTTCCATAGTATTAATCAACTGTTCATCTTCAGCTGTCGTATAAAACTGGGAACCTCCAAAACGGTACTTGTAACTTTTAAAGCTTACTTCCTCTTCCTTATCACTGATTGCAATATGGTTAAGAGATACTGCTCCTTGATCGACCCAGTTGGCCATCATGTTCTTTTGCAACAAAACAAAAGCATTAATATTAGCCTCAAAAGAAAAAACGCGACCCCCTTTGCTACCATTGATTCGTTTAGCCATCAGGCAGGAATAATAACCGAAATTCGCCCCAACGTCTACAAACACTGAATCTTCTTTAACATTATTTAAAAAGTATTTTGTTAGCTCACTTTCATAAACGCCATGAATAATAAAATGGGGGGCCATTGTGCAATCATAACTGCTTACAAGATACATTACATCATAAAACGACTTTGTCAGGACAGTTCCATCACCCATATAAACCGCAAATGGAGTGTGGCTGTAATTTTTATGATGAATAAGTTCTTCTTTAACAATTTTTCTGATTATTTCTTCTATCATAAATATTATTTGGACAAAAAAACTGATTCTTTTGGAAACAAGTGAAATTCGGTACAATTACTTTTCAGATAATCTATATCTCGAGGCTGCATAACACCCCAACGAATACCCTGCCAAAATCCTTTTCTTAACATTTTTCGGTATCGCTTATAATCGGCCCGATCGATTTTTCCTTCTTTATATGCCTTTCCAACCTCTATAAAAAAATGTTTTTTCCTAAAACCGGTTAAAACCCGAATCAGGCGGATAATCATTAAATCATGCCCGTTTTTCAGGCAATAAAAAGTATCTGACCTTGCGATTATATCCCATCTGATTTCAAAAGCACTTTTTCTCATGTTGCTGGGCGCTTTAAAATGTCGGATGTAACTAATTGGGCTATTTGCTATATAATAGCCCTTTCTTGCAAGTCGGATACACATATCAGTCTCATCTAGGTAATAAATAAATCGTTCATCAAAACCACCAATGTCATAAAGCGCTTTTTTGGATGTGACATTGTTCCCCCCTGGTACACCTTGTACCCAACGTTTACCATCAAGAATATGGGTTTTCAGTTCCTCTTCGCGAAAGATTTGCATCCCATAATCTGAAGTCGCTCCATTCTTGAATTCATAATGCTGCGTATCCTTATGTTTTACAGGACCACCTACGGTTCCTATATTGCGATCTGAATTATACACCAGAAACCAAATAAAGTTTTCCAGCCATTTTTCATCTGAAGGCAATGCATCATCGTCGATAAATGCAACATAATCTCCTCCTGAATTTTCAATTCCTAAATTCCTCGACATACTCAGGTTTGCTTCAGGGCAGTGTATTATTTTAATCTTCTCCTCGTATTTTTTTAATACTTCTTTCGTATTATCAGTCGAAGGGCCGTTTACTGCAACAATCTCGTAATAAGGGTAAGTTTGTTTCTCGAGGTCTTTTAATAAGGCTTTTAAATGGGTTGCTCTATTAAGCGTATTTATTATTATGGAAACTTTGTATTTTTCTTTTAATGTGTCATCGTCAACTTTTATAGCACATTTCTGTATGGCTGTTACCCCTTTGAAGAAGACTTCGTATCCTTTTGAACGGATATCCTTTTCCCTCAGTGTTTTTATAAGTACAGTATGCTCTTTAAAAGAAAATTGTTTTCCAAGCCTAAAAGTTTTCTCTGCATTTTTGAAACTGTACAGGTTAAGTATTTCTGTGTAGGCGTTATCGACTTTTACAAGCACTTTCCCACTCCAATCGTGTGTCAGAAAAGTAAGGTCGAGAAATGAAAATTCTCCTTCAAACTCAATTGTGCTGCTTTCAGATTTTGCATCGGTGTAATGAAAGTAAAGTTCCTTAACAGACCAGTTGCCATTATACCTCAATGAAGGGTGTGATGAGATAATTTCTTCAGGTTGTAACAGGTACCTGTATTCTTCATTCTCAATGATCTCCTCGTTTTCAGCCTCTGTTTGAGCAACTGTCTCCACTTTCACGCTGTTCAACTCATCGTTAAGATTCGACTTATCAGATTTTGCGTTAACGACAGTACCATTTTTTTTCTCTCCATTCTGAAGTGGCTTACGCAGGATCAGCTTCTCAAAAAAAACTTCATTACCCTGTGCCAATTCATTTTTGTTTCCTGTAGGCTTTATCAACAATTCATGAACTCCCGGAGAAATGTTTTCAATTTTGAATGACTTTATCCTTCTCTTTGTAGAATACAGATCAAACTCCTGTTCATTTTCATTATCCACCGATAACAAGACTTTTCCACTCCAGGGGTGAGTTAAGAAACTAACTTCAAAATCATTAAATTCATCTTCGATAGTAATAAATGACTCTTCTTTTGAAGGATCGATAAGAAGCAGATTATCGTCCACTATTTTAGTAGCGCCCTGTATGTTGAGGCGTTTATCGTTACACAAATACAATTCATCGATCAATAGGGGACCTTGTTTTAATTTTCTTGTAATACGCAGCTTGTAATTTTCAGTGGAAAAGATTTTTAAATCTTCGAAAGATTTAAAAATGGCTGCAGGAGAAAATCTTTTTAGATGCTCTCTTTGTTTTCTGATTACTTCTTCTCTGAATTGAACGTCTTTAAGCTTTTCAATTATTTCAGCGATAACCCGATTATTCTTCTTATCAAAAAGACAACCATTTTCTCCAACTGTTTCCGGCACTGCTGTGGAATTATAAGCGACCACAGGAATGTCAAATGCCATTGCTTCCGCTAAAGGAACTCCAAAGCCCTCATGTTCACTCATCGACAAAAAAACATCTGCTGTTCTGTACAATGCATATAGTTGCGAATCGGAAATTTTGCCGGTTATTTTTACCTGTGTTGGGCCCAGTTTCAAGGTATTTAAAAGCTGTTGAAGCTCTTTAACATATTTAGGAGATCCTCCTCCTGCAATTGTTAAAGTAGCAGACGGATTTACTTTATTTACATAGTATTGAAAGAAACGCAGGATATCAGTCTGTTTTTTATGCGGCGCGATGCTGCCAACGAAAATAATATGAGGTGAACCATCTATCTTTTTAAAGGTATAATCATAGGGCCTTTCTGTAATTATTTTTGGATCCACAATAGGCGGAATGATTAGTGTTGTAATGGTTTTTTGTATTGCTTGGCGCAATACCGAAGCGGAATAATTGCTGTGGCATACATACAAATCAAAATTATCGAACATCGATAATTGTTCATAACCCTTTAATGTGGATGGATAAGCTTCATCCTCTTTATGAAAAAAATTGGGGTGTGTTATGTTGTGAAAAAAGAAAATTTTTTTTGGTAATACAATCCCATTAAAATATTCTGCCTTTTCACAAAAATTCCAATAATGATAAATTACATAATCAGTATTGGAAAATTGAATGTTTTCGATTTTCTGGCTCAGATGTTTAACGGGTTCGCTGGCGTAACTCCCGATGATTTGTGTGTGGGCCCCATTCGTTTTTAGCAAATTGTCATAATCTACTGTAGTATTACTTACTCCGTCCCTGTCTGTCAGGCAATTCATTGCCTGGAAAATCCTTTCTTCCGGCCGCCTAAAAACAATCTCTTCAAAAAAAGCTGCGCAGTTTTTCCCCATTAACTCAGACGAGAATCGATTTTTAAGTTTTTCCATTGCGTTAATGGAAAGCTTTTTTCTTAATTCCGGGCTATTTTTTAATGTGAAAATTGCTTCCGCTACCAGCTTTGGCTTGTCAATAGGTATAATAATAGCATCCTGGTTATTCTCAAAAATTTCAGGAACCGCACCGGTGTTAAAGACAATCAGTGGTTTACCTTTTTTCATGGCCTCTATATATAAAAGCCCAAAAGACTCATATCTTGATAATGCAAGAACTATATCGGATGAACTATAAAGTTCTTCCAGTTGTTCATCGCTAACATATCCATAAATGAAAATCTGTTTATCGAGATATCTTTTAAAGTTTTTACGGATGTAGTCATGGTAGCCAGCACCAGTTTCTTTCATAAAACCGTCCCATTCCCCACTGTCCTTTCCAACTATGTGAAAAATAATATCCGTATTGTTGCTTCCATTTAATATAGTTGGTAAAATTTCCTTTACAAGGATATTTGATCCCTTTCTTTTTTCAAGGCGTCCTGCAATAAGAACATGCACTTTTCCCGTGACGGTGGCAGCACTTGCTTCTTCCTTATTTTCAATATCTGAAACATCAATTCCGTGGTGAATGACAGCATATGGTTTTGAAGAAAAATTAAATTGGTAAAGGCGTTCAGTCTCTCTGAAGATTGACCAGCTGTCAAAAACAAACCCATTGGCGAGTTCCATGAAATGGGTTTCAATTTCATTTAAAGAGTTTTTAACAGGAGTTTTGTCATCAAGGATTTCCGTCAGCAGCATCGTTGTTGTTTCAAGCCGAACAACCATCGGAATATGTCCGATACGGACTTTAGTGATATATCCTTCGATATCCCATAGAGGCGAATCAATAATATCTATTGGATGCAACTCATTTAGTTTTTTGATTCTCTCATACACCAGGTAACTGTAACAGAGTTTATGCCTGCATATTTCATCAACCTCTAAAGAAGTAAATAAACGGGAAAAAATATGCTGGTCCCAGGCGGGAATTTCATGAATATAAACACCCTTTTGAAACCTCTCGTTTCCTTTAAAGCCTGACGTAATGATATGTACTTCATGGCCAAGAGCAGCAAATTGTAGTGCATATTCCCATCTGTTTCTTGGTATTCCGTCGGTAGAAGTGGGGGGTAAAAATTTTGTTATAATACAAATTCGCATAAGGGATAACGCTTATCAATCATGAATGTTTTCGGAGATAACATTATTATTTATATAGTTGCGATATAATTTCGCAAAATATTGTTTCCGGTGAGAGTTTTTTGTAAGCCGCCGGTAAACGCCCCGGACAAATTTCCTGTAAACAGCACGTTTCCACTTTAGAAGCCCCTTTGATCCATCTGGTGCGAATAGTTTATTGTAAATTACATAGTCCAGCTGCTGCTGCGCTTCACGCAGACTGATAAAACCTTTAAAAAAGCGGTTGTGAATAAGTGATTCGATATGATTTTCATCAATCACTTTTGGAGTTGGTTTTCCTTCGCTGGGCATGAAAGGACGAAGTAATGTTTCTTCATCTTTTTCAGCCAAATCAATTTCAAGATTTATTCTATCCTGCACATCCGTCAGTTCGCAGGGTACTGTTTCTATTTTCTGAACAGCCTTCGGGCTTGCCGGTAAAAAAAGATTAACTACATGACCAGTTTTAAGTAAAAAAGTAACACGGGTGTTTTTTGACTCTTCCTGGTTTGACAAAGAAAAGCTCAAATCTTTTTTAAAAGTAACGCTCTCGAAGCGGATAGATTCGCTCTTTTTCACTTTTTCATCAACCACGATAGAAACAACCAAATCGGTATCTTCTCCAAACGAATTTATCATTGAGAAGGGGTACACAAAATCGCCTTGAGGTGAAAAATGAAGAGGAACAGCAAGTTGGTCACCTTCTTTTAGAAGAAAGTTCTGCAATTGAATTTTTCCGGAGGCCAGGATTACCATTTATAAAGGTTCAAAGTTTTGCAAAACTAGCATTTATATACCTTTTTCCAAGCAGTCGCAAATTTCCACTTAAAAGGCTTTTCAGGTTGATTTAACTGCTCTTTTTTCACAATGCTGGTATTTTACTGAATTATTAAACCTGAGCCAAATCAACTTCCGGTAATTACCTTTGCCACCAGATTTAAACTCTATCTGATGAAAGAAAAATTCATTGAGTTTCCACAAGGTGCTCATATACGGCGAAGTACAGTTTTAAAGAGAGATTTTATCACACTTTTTTTTCCAGGACAGGAGATAGTTTCAAGTATCAGTGGCACGAAGGTAGAAATTGAGTTTATCAGGCATCCCTGGAGCGGTGCGGTAGAAATTACGCTTGGGGAAAGAATAGAAAAACTGGATTTATATGGAGCGGAGCAATTTGTATACCGCTATAGTACAGAAATACCGCCAGGGGTTTCCACTCTGCGTATTAAGGCATTAGGGCCTGATTTGAGCGATAACAATATTAGTAGTCAAAGGGGAACAGAAGTTTGGATTGGCAGAATTATTTCCAATAATAAATTCTCAGATCAATCAGATATTCGGATTTTCCCGGTTGATGATATACATAGCCTTGTTGATGCAAGAATCGGAAGATTCCTTGTGAACAATAATGATATGAGTGTGTCAGGAGATATTATGCATTCCGGCTATTTCGCAGAGCGGGACAGTGAATTATTTAAAAAGCTATTAAAACCGGGAATGTATGTGTATGACATTGGTGCAAATATTGGCCATCACTCAGTTCTCTTTTCATTGCTAGTTGGGCCTTCTGGTAAAGTATATTCGTTTGAACCTCAGAACTATATTTTTAAAGTTTTAAATGCGAATCTGGCGCTTAACAACTGTTCTAATGCGTGGAGTTACCGGTGGGCAATTGGAAAAGAAAAAGCAAAACTGAAAATGTATCCTATCGATTATTCTCAAAAGAACAATTTTGGCGGTTTAGGCATTGATTTGAGTAAGCAAATAACCACGGCATCCGCTGGTGAACGTATCGATGTAATTACAGGGGATGAATTTTTGGATATGCTGGAAGAAGAGGACAAAAAAATAGATTTTATTAAAATTGATGTACAATCTTTTGAGTTATTTGTATTGCAGGGGTTAACAGGTGTACTTAGCCGGTTCAAACCAATGCTTTTCTTAGAAATAGCGCCTTTCTGGATGAAAGAAATGGGTTATGATTATTCCGAAATATATGATCTGCTATATGCTTTGGGCTATAAAATCTACATGCCGCATGAAAGTTTAGAATTCCCGGTAAAAGGAATAACCGCATGGAACGGAGAAAAAATGGTTGAATGGGACATTCTTGCAATAGCCGACTAATGTTTATATAGTTACCTTTTACAACAGAATTCACATTATTAAATGAATAATTTACCTTATTGGCTTATTACTACTGAATATCCTCCACACAAAGGAGGAGGCATTGGCACTTATTGTTTTGAAACAGCCCGAATGTTAAGTGAAAACGGGTATTCTGTAACTGTATTTATTTATGATTTATCATTGTCTGGCGACCAAGTAACTATAGAAAATAATATACGGATTGTTCGTTTTATGCCAGATAAAACAAAAACTGATCATTTTCTGGGCTTTAATGCTTCTCTAAGCTATGAATATGCGTATATAATAAATAGCTATCTTAATAAAGAAGGTATGCCTGCCATACTTGAATCACAGGAATACCTGGGAATAGCTTATTACATCCAGCAATTTAAGTTTTTGAAATACGAATTGTTCAAAGACTTGAAGATACTTATAACCTGTCATGCTCCTTCTTTCATTTGTCTTGAATATAACCATATTCCTGTTTATCAGTTTCCGGATTATTGGATAGGGCAAATGGAAAAATCGGTTATACGAAGCGCAGATATCCTGATTTCACCAAGCAAATATTTTGTTAACCAAGCCAGGCAAAGAATGCCCTGGAATGGTATTGCAGAATTCTATATACCAAATCCTATTTCTATTGGGAGTTCTGCACCTGTAACTCAATTTCAACAAAATTATATTGTATGTTTTGGTAAACTTTCTCCTTTGAAGGGAACATTCGAATTGCTAAAATATTTTAAAACTCTGTGGGATGGTGGTTTCAAGCATCCGCTGCATATAATAGGTGGAATAGATCAGATCTTTCATCCAGATAGATTAAAAATGAGTGACTGGGTAAATCGCCATTATCAAAAATATGTAAATGATGGACTGTTAATACTACATGGGGAATATGATTTTCTCGAAGCCAGAAAAAGACTTTCGTTGGCCCATGTAGTTATCGTACCAAGCCTGTTTGATAATCTTCCCTATACGGTTCTCGAAGCAATGGGTGCGGGTAAAATCGTACTTGCTTCATTACAGGGGGGGCAATCTGAAGTCATTGAAAATGGGAAAAACGGATTTCTTTTTGATCATAATACAGATGGGGACTTTAATAGTAAGCTGTTAGAAATTCTAGATTTATCAACTGCTGAAATAAATGTGATAACAGAAAATGCTATCCGTACAATCGAAAAAGAGTATTCTTATGCTGCTATTTTTGAAAAAAAGAAAGTTCTGCTGGACCCTGTGCCAAATAATACAACGTACACAGAATTCCCTTTTCTTCATCCTTACGAGAAACCTATTTTTACCCGACAAACTGAACTTCAAAAACAAGAGTTACTTTCGGTTATCATTCCTTATTATAATATGGGGCTGTATATTGAAGAATGTATTCAATCGGTATTGTCTTCAGACTATCCCAACAAGGAAATAATAATAGTGGATGATGGCAGTTATGAAGAGAAGAGCATAACGGTTCTTCAAGAAATAGAATCAAATTATCCTGTTAAGATTATCAGGAAAAAAAACGAAGGCTTACCAAAAACCAGAAATCAAGGAGCAAAAAGTGCAAATGGTCAGTATATAGCATTCCTCGACGCAGATGATACTGTAGAAAAAACTTATTACAGCAAAGCAATAAGAGTGCTCCGGGCATATGAAAATGTTTTTTTTGCCGGATGCTGGACGAAATATTTTGGAGATAGCAATAATAGCTGGCCGACATTTAACCCTGAACCCCCCTACCTTCTGCTTCATAACATGGTAAACAGTAGCTCATTGGTTTACAAACACGAGGCCATATTAGAATTTGGTTTAAACGACAAATCATTTGTTTATGGAATGGAAGATTGGGACAGTGTAATTAATATGGTAGGAAATAATTGCGGGGGTATCGTTTTACCTGAGCGTTTGTTCAATTACCGCGTCAGAAAGGGTTCAATGGCAAGAAACTTTACAAGAGTGAAACGTCTTTACCTGCATTTTCTGATCGCGAGAAAACATTCAAAATTATATGAAAAGCACGCATCTGCAATTGTCAATCTATTGCAGGCAAACGGAAGCAGTCTTAATTTTGACAATCCTACGCTGGATTTACCAGGCTCCTTTTATCTACCTTTTTTACCTGGTAAATGGCAGGAAAAATTGAAACAAAGAGTAAAGCGAAATAAATTTTTGAAGACTTTTGCTTACTCAATTTATAAAAAAGTAAAAAAATAAAAATGTTGCTGAAAGTAGCATCGGATTGGCTTCATAGAACCAACAAATTGGAAAGAACCTGGTTATTGGCAAAAATTGAATTTAAGCTACGGTATTATGAAAATAAATTAGGGCTGTTCTGGGCACTACTGAAACCGGTAATGGATATTGTAATTTATTACATAGCTTTTAAAATCATTCTTAAGAGTGATATACCGGCTTTTGCATCCTACCTTTTTATCGGACTTATTTTCTGGATTTTTTTTACAGAAGGCTGTGGTGGGAGCATTCAGATTCTTCAAACAAAGAAATATCTCTACGAGTATAGTAATATGAATAAACTGGAAATTTATATTTCCACTCTTTTGAGTAATTCTATTGGTTTCTTCTTTAATACCACGATGTTTTTTTTATTTTATTTATTTCTTGAGCCAGAATCAAAACCAATCGGGATAAATGCATTTTACTTGCTTCCTCTTTTTTTCAATCTTTTTTTATTATCTCTTGGCATCGCCCTGATACTGTCGAATGTTTATGTAATTGCAAAAGATATTACTCAAATCTGGCAGGTGTTTATCAATTTCCTTTTCTTCCTTTCCCCCATTTTTTATAAACTAACCGTCTATCGTCAAAGCCTGCCCGGCCTGGATTATCTGAACCCGGTAGCGGGTCTGATCATCAATGCACGTAGAACTATTCTAGAAAACCAACCTCCTGAATGGCAGCTTTTTTATTTTGATTTTGGATATGCAATTCTTTTTTTTCTGATTGGAATTATATTATTAAACAGGCTAGGTTCAAAAGCTGCTGAAAAACTTTAATCGTATGGAAAAAAACATTGCCCTGATTGCTAAAAATATAGGTAAAACGTTTGTGATCACAGAGGATAGTCACAACACTGTTAAGCATAGGTTGTTCAACTTATTTAACCCTCCCCGCCGAAAAAAAGTTGAGGCTTTGAAAAATGTATCTCTCGATGTTAACAAAGGTGAATGTATTGGCTTAATCGGGAGAAATGGGTGTGGAAAATCTACATTGGTTAAAGTATTGGCAGGTGTTTATCCGACCGACACCGGGTACTTGAAGATAAACGGATCTACAATGTTAATGAATCTTGGTGTTGGGATGAGCCATGAACTAACAGCAAGAGAAAATATCTACGTTTCAGCCTCTGTATTAGGTTTGAAAATAAAGGAGGTAGATGTAATTTTTGATAAGATTGTTGACTTTGCAGAACTTAAAGAGTTTGTAGATACGAAAATCAAATATTTTTCATCGGGTATGGTAGCCCGCCTTGGGTTTTCTATTGCAGTAAATGCAGGAGCTGATATTATGTTTCTCGATGAAATATTTGCCGTTGGAGATATGAAGTTTCAGGAAAAAGCAGTTAAAGTTTTTGAATCAAGCTGGATCGCAGGAAAGACGGTGATATTGGTTAGCCATAGTATGTTTACAGTAGAGAGATATTGTAAGCGTACCGCTTATATGAAAAATGGCGAACTTGTTTTTTTTGGAGAAACAAGTAAAGCGGTCGAACTGTATAAAAAAGATAATCAATGATGGTGCTTTTAGCCTTTTTTATCAACCAGTAGGAAAGGAATAAAAAACCCAAACAACATACCGCCAAAGCTTCTATCAAAATATACTTCTGTTATAGTAGCAATAGCATACGTGATTATTATTATAGCAGATAAATAATCCTTATAAATGAAGCATATTCG
>JAFDXH010000073.1 GCA_018268075.1 Bacteroidota bacterium
GCAGGTTGTTGAAGTTGATGGTGATGATGGAGAGGTTAGGCATTGAGATGTTTGCTGATAAAGGCATCTATATCAAAAAAAGATTTTTCAACATCTACTAATTTATCCTCCGAAAAATCCCACCATTTAATTTTTAACAGGGAGGCAATTTGCTCATCAGAAAAACGATACCTGATTATTTGAATGGGGTTTCCAACTGCAATTGCGTAGGCTGGAATATTTTTGGATACTACAGCACCAGCACCTATTACAGCACCGTCGCCAATAGTAATTCCATCAAGAATAGTTACATTCATTCCAATAAAAACATCGTTGCCGATTACAATTGTTTTTCTTTCTTCAATTTTATCAGATTCTGACAAAGTCATGCCGTTTTGCTTACCGGTAGAGTAGAACATTGGAGATGTACTTATTCCATCAATTGGATGAATACCATATCCTGAAATAAGATTAGGCCCAATTGAACAAAATTTGCCAATTTGATTTTTTGATAGTTTGGCATTTTCAGAAATGTAACAATATGAACCTATTACTGTGTCAACCAATCTTGCAGGCCCTTGAACTTTAGATTTTTCACTGATTGTTGAATTTTCCAGATGAATACCTTGAGGATGTGCTAATTGCTTGAATAATTTGAAATCTTCCGAGTCTTTCAATAAACTAGAGAAAAGTCTTCGTATCCAGTTCTTAATCATCTTACTCAAAAAATGTTGTTAGTTTTTTTTGAGGAAATACATCAAGCATCCCTTCCTCAGTTGCGTTAATTATTTTTATTCCTCTTGAATTTAAGAAATCTCTCATCAATCGATAATCTTTCCATCTTTTATAGTATTCGAAAAACCATTTCTCTTTAGAAAATCCGGCTAAATGCTCTTTATCTGAAAACCCCTTTTTTTCTTCATAAAAATGATGGTTTTCAACACGACTTACATCCTTTAAGTAATCGTGATCACAGCCAACTAAAATAATTTCCGTAAAACCTAAACAATATGCTAACTGAATTGCTGAATATATTACTGTTCTCATAGAGAAAGGGTCTTTTAAAATATCCCACTTTTCTTCTACAGCAATATTATCTTCCGTTAATTCTTGGGCATTAGAATAATTAATAAAATACCCTCTCTCTTCAAAAAAAGACCTCACTTTTTTCTCGCAAGTTTTTAGATAGTTAAAATATGAAAAACTGTAACTATTATGACCGAATAAAAACTTCACATCAGGTATCTCTCTATACTTATCGTAAGCCGACTTCACTATTGTTTCAACTGTTTTGAAGTCAAATGGAGGATGCACAGGTGCAAATACATGCCACGCAGGTTTAATAAAAGTTAGATTTTCATGTAAGTGAAACATACTTACAGCTATACACTTCTCGCCTTTCAAAATAGACAAATCCTGTTTGGCAATTGACGGACCAGTTGCTAAGATGAAACATCTTCCTTTATCTGCACCAAAAAAGCTCCGTAATTCATTTTGCTTTTCTTGTGGGAGATATTCAATCTTGTTATCCTCAATAAATTTCTTCTTATGTTTACTTCTATCAGCTAGTAATTCCAAAAATCCCGGCGGAATGACCCATTTCTTCAAAACTCCTTTGAAATTCATTTTATGAATATTTCAACTGGTTTACCAATTCTCTAAAAACTCCACTGCCCCCTTTAGCGTTTAAGATTGTTATCCCAAATACTTTTTTAACTTCTTCCTCAGCATCTGAAGGGCAGAACCCATATCCTACCTTATTTAATATTTCTATACAGTTTATATCATCCCCGATATAAGCACATTCATCAATTGTTAAACCTTCCTGTTCACAAATTTTAATCAATGCTTCCAATTTTTGTATTCCTGATACATTTTGAATTACATGGTCAGCCTTTATTTTCGCACCCCTTCTTTTTACGATTTCTGTATTTTCCGATGTAAGAATTACTGTAATAATCTTATTATTTCTCAACAATTCAAAACCTTTACCATCTCTTGTATTAAATTTCTTAAGTTCATCCCCATTTTCGCTGTAATACATACCTGCGTCTGTTAACACTCCATCAACATCCGTGGCTACAAGTTTGATGGGTTTCTTAGCTATCGGGTTTGTTGCGATGTAGGGGAAATATTTAAGCATAAGTTTTTCCGCTACTATCCAGTCATTTTCCTCATCAATTTCTACATATGCATATTCAGGCATTTCATAGCAACAAATCTTTCCGCTTATTCGATTTCTCTCTTTCAGTATATTTTCGGTATGATTGATATAAAACGCTCCATTCTCAGTAAGTACTCCTTTGAATTCCTGACGTCTCGGCCGAGATCTATAATCATAGTTTAATGGTGTCCCATCTTCATTCCAAAAAAAACGCTTGATCCTAACGCAGCTAATAAGTGAGTCGGCCTTCATTGTTTTAAAAAATTTTACAGCATCATTAAAATCATTTCTTGTTGTCAAAGGCGATGTAGCCTGAACTAACATAAAGTATGGGTTGGCAACTTTATGATTCGTTAAATACTCGAGCATTACACTTTCTGTACTGGATTCATCACGGGCATTATTTTCATCTCTACGATATACCCTAACCTTAGAAAAATTAAAATTTAAAATGGTTTTTTCAATTTCATCACAATCAGTGGCAACAATAACTTCATTTACCGTTTCTACATTCTCTAATTCTTGAAGATTCCAAAAAATAAGTGGTTTACCACAAAATGATTTAATGTTTTTAAGTTTGATAGATTTACTACCACATCTGGCTGGTATAAAAGCCGTAATCATCTTAATTAATCTTTTATTATAAAGGAAGGAATATGATAATAAGGCAATTTACAAATTGAAAGTTGTTTCGATCTGATGAAATCATCTGCTGCCTTTGTTTCGCCAGGAAATGTACCGTAATCATCAAAAACAATCAAACCACCTTTTACTACACAATCATAAAAATTTTCAAGAATACATACTGCTGGCTCATACACATCTGTATCAATGTGTAGTAATGATATTTTCATCTCAGGGTGAGATTTAGCATAATCGGGTACTGTCTCTAAAATATCGCCCTTTATGAATTCTGTATGAGATATTTTTTTATACTCGATAGCTTTGTTCATCTCTTCAAGACTAATGCTTTCACCTCCTGCTGTATCAGAAATAAATTTATCCAGAAGCTTTTTATCATCTTGATAAGATGTTTCTGGAAACTTTCCAAAAATGTCAAAGCCTATAATTTTTCTACTGTGAACATTTTCTAGCACCTCCCTGAAATAAGCGAATCTGAAAATTGAATTTCCTTTAAACACACCACATTCAACTACATTTCCAGGCAAATCTACAATTCGCTTATATAATTCATAATGAGCCAATAATTTTGCAAACCTGTCTGTTGTTGAAGTTGCATAAAAAGCATTTTCGTATTCAAACTTCTTTGCAATTTCAAAAGAATTTATAGTCATAATTATCCTTTTCTATATTTAAGTTTATCTCTTTGAACACTTTCAACTGGCAAGATTTCCTCTTCCTTATATGTGAGGGCAAGTGATGTAGCCGCAAGATTTCTACACAACTTTCTCATTCCTTCAGGCTCTAATGAAGCAGCGTGATCAGTTCCCTTCCAAGTTCTATCAAGTGTAAAATGTCGTTCCACCCAGGTTGCGCCAAGGACTAATGCGGCTACATCAACAGCAATCCCAAGGTGATGACCTGAAAATCCTATTTCCTTTACCCTATGACCATATGAGTTAATTAGCCGTTGTATTTCAAGGAGGCAGATATCTTCAAATTTTACAGGATAGCCAGAAGTACATGAATATAAAACCAATCTGTTTTTTGCCTGACCAGTGCTTTCGAAAAACTTAACTACCTGAATTTCTTCAGCAATAGTAGTCATGCCCACTGATAAATGGACTTCACCTTTATAATCATCTCTGAGAATTTTTAACAAATCGAAATTATTATTACAAGCAGAAGGAACTTTTAAAAATTCTGGATTGAGACTAATAATTTCTTTAGCAGAAGTTACATCCCACACAGAAGTAGAATATATTATATTATTATGCTCACAAAATTCTTTAAGTTCTTTATGTTGCTCCTTATTAAATTCCAAAAATTCTCTGTGTTCGCCATATGTTTCTCCATAAGAGTTTGACACATTGGGATGCGGAGCATTATATTGCTCTTCTGTAAGGAGTTCTTTATTAGTCCTCTTTTGAAATTTTGCAACATCAGCACCACATTCCTTTGCTTTTTTAATTAATTCTTTCGCAATCTCAAATTCACCTTTGTGATTGCAACCAATTTCTGCAATTACTTTTGCTTTAAACTTACTCATTCTATTTAAGCTTTTTTTTTATCCTTCTTGAAATTTTTTTAAAATAAGATATTTTTCTGGCTTTTCCTAAGTCTTTCAAATATTTAAGAATATTACTTGATTCATTTTGAAGATCTATATGCTTAAGTTCTCCCTTATTCTGCTCGGCAATACAATTAATATGATCATCAATGTATGTTATTCTAAAACCATTTTTATTCAGAATTGCGGACAATGTATTCTTTGAAAATGACCAACAATGGGCATTTTGTAAATAAATATGAACATTCCCATTGTAAGTTGCATGTATCATTTCAATACCAGGTACAGCAATAAATATTTTACCACTAGTCGATAACAAATCCTTTAACTTCAAAATAAAATTATCTATGCCCACAATGTGTTCAATTAAATGAGAAAGAATAATCAAATCAAATTTACTACCTTCTAAAATCAGGTCACTAATATCAGCTACCTTTAAATTTAAATTAAATTTATTACCGATATCAACGTACTCACTTCCTAAATCAATACCTGTTACATCAAAATTTTCCATTTTAAATGGAAATAAAATTCCTCCCATACCACAACCTACTTCAAGTATTTTTTCTTTTCCAGATAAGTAAGATTTTAAAATATTGTAGTAATATTCTCCCCTTGCAATCTGCTCTTTAAAAATCCCTGTATATGTGTGTTGATTCTTATTTGTATATAAACTCCTGTAATAATTCTTATAAAACCTACTCAACCATTCATCCGCATAATAAGGATCAGATCTTACTAATCCTGTTTTTTTATTTATGACAGTGCGAAGTGGCAGCCCATACCTATCTATCTCTCCAATTAATACATCATCTTTTGTTGTTGAAAGTGGATCATCAATTAATTTTATTTTAGCCGTTCCATTTAAAATTTCATCATAAACAACATTTCTCACGACAGAATTGTGTTCATTAATTAATGGTGCTTTATTCTCGTTTAAAGAGAAAAATTTCAAATCCTGTATCAAAGGAATCTCGGACTTTTTCAACCAACCATTTTTTTCAAGTTCTATTCTCTCCATTCTATAAAAAATTCCATTTTGTTTCTACAAGCAAAAGCCCTTTTCTCCTTCCTCCTTCCTTTCCTGTTCCAAAATCTCCTGTATCAGTAATGGAAAAACGAAATGCTTCAACACGATGAAATACTTCTGTCCCAACAATTCCCATACTGATAGTCACCGTATAAATTCCAATATTTAAGTTACTTACCGGCAATTTTACTTCAACCTTAGATACACATGCCTCACGTAAACTCAATAGCTCAGGAGACATATCAGAATCCGCTGATGATAAAAGATGATTGCCCAATGCGTCCTGTATAATGATTGCCACGTGAAAGTTTTTTACCTTCTCTCTAAGTACATACTCAAGTTCAACTATAGGCTGAGAACCCACTGGAAATTCAAGAGTTGATACTCTTTCTGAGCTTTTTATTGATGCATTGAGAAATTGACCTTTAGCTTCTGGTTTGTCATCAAAAATAATATTCGCATTTTCACTAAATGAATCTTTCAAATAAAGTGAAGATATACTCTCGACTTCACCTAATCTAAATATAGTGCCATTTTTAAGGAACATACCTGAAGAGCAGAGCTGATTAATTGCTCCCATATTATGGCTCACAAACAATACCGTTCTCCCCTGTCCTTCACTCACTTCTTTCATTTTGCCCAATGCTTTTTTTTGAAACTCGGCATCGCCAACGGCAAGCACTTCATCTACAATTAATATTTCGGGCTCTAAGTGTGCGGCTACGCCAAAAGCGAGGCGTACATACATGCCGCTGCTGTACCGTTTTACAGGCGTATCAATATAGCGCTCTACTCCGGCAAAGTCAACTATTTCATCAAACTTGCGCTTTATTTCGGCCTTTGTCATGCCGAGGATGGCGCCATTTAAAAATATATTTTCACGGCCGGTTAGCTCCGGGTGAAAACCGGTGCCTACTTCGAGCAGGCTTGCTACCCGTCCTTTTATTTTGATACTGCCGGTGGTAGGGCTTGTGGTACGGCTGAGTATTTTTAGCAGCGTACTTTTGCCCGCTCCATTGCGGCCAATAATGCCCAACACTTCGCCCTGCTTTACTTCAAAATTAATATCCTGCAAGGCCCATACATACTCGCTGCTGCCTTTTACACTTCTGTCGTTGGCTTCGCCA
>JAFDXH010000074.1 GCA_018268075.1 Bacteroidota bacterium
GCCATAATGCTCAGCTACGAAAGTGCCTATCAGTGGTGAAAAAACAAATGCAGAAGAAACTGAAAGCGCATTTAATCCCATATATGCACCTTTACGTTCTTTGGTACCTCTGTTTACCGTAACAGTAGCCATAAAGGGCATTGCCAATATTTCAGACAGGCTTAAGAAAAACATTGCAGCAAATAAAACCCAAGTGCCACCAGGTATTAACAGTGTCAAAAAAGAAATTGCGCCTAATATTACTCCTGCGGTAATCACTAAAGATGCCTGCATACTTCTTTCGGCTATTTGTACTATCAGCATTTCCAGAAGAAATACAACAAGCCCATTTGAGGCAAGGATCAGTCCAATATTTGATTCACTGAGGTGATGTGCTTTGCGATAAAAAAGGGGCAAGGTATTTAATAGTTGAAAGAAGCAAATGCTGTAGAGGCAGCAAAAAAAACTATAAACCAGAAAAGGCTTATCTCGCCATGGGGAGAGGCCAGGTTTATTGCTTTTAATATTCTTTTCCTGATGGTGAATCAAAGGCCTGCCTTTATTTACAGGCAATTTTTTGAAATAAAAATAAAACAATAAGCCGGCAACAAAAGCCGCAAGGCCATTGCCATAAAATAAAAGCCGGAAAGAAATGGCAGCCAAAATTCCCCCAAGAGCAGGGCCTACAGAAAAGCCGAGATTGATGGCCATTCTGTTTAGTGAAAATGACCGCGTAATGTTCTCAGGCTTTGCATATACACTTATCGAAACAGAGTTGGCAGGCCGGAAGGTTTCTGTAATAGTACTAAGGATGAATATACCAATAGAAAGACTCCATACCTGAGTAAAAATTGGTAGCAAAATGAAAACAGGAACAGATAAAAAAATACTGGATAATTGAACTCTGAAATGACCAATTCTATCTGTAAGCCAGCCACCTAATGTAGAACCCGTCATGGCACCAAGGCCATAACAACTTAAGACAATGCCTGTTTGTGAAAAGGTAAATTTAAGCTCCGCTACCATATACACACCTAGAAAGGGAAGTACCATTGCGCCAATTCTGTTAATCAGCATTACCGCAGATAACATCCATGATGGCTGTGATAGCCCTCTGTAGGAATCCAAATAAATACGGAAGTAACGGTTCATTAATTAAGAATATGGATTCTTTTATTACTGCAGGATTTCTTTAATTCCATCTTCATAAGTGGTGGGAACAAAAGAAAAGCGAATATTAAATTTGCTGCTGTCAAAAAAATAATCCCGGTCATTCTGATATTGCATTTCTCCCAGCTCTTTCACAGTTTTTGAAAATATGCCTATTAAAGCAATCATTGGTTTATTAAGGATAAAATATCTGGGTTTAGTATTTAATTGGCCTGCTATGTAATTAATGAAATCTTTGCCTGACCATTTTTGGTTTGATGTAGGAAGATGCCATTCCTGATTATAAGCATCTGGTGTATTGCCTAATATAGCCACTCCTTTGGCAGCATCTGGAACATAAGTGAACGAATGAATTTTATTTACATCAGATTGCCACAAGGCTTTGCTTCTCTTTTTCAATTTATCAATCACACCAAAGTTCAAAAATCCTGTTTTCACGTCTTTGCCATAAAAGTCGGCGCTTCGTGCAATGAGCGCATGAAGCCCGCGATTTTTGATGGCCTCAAAAATCATATTAAATAAATCGAGGCGAACCTTGCCCTTTTTAGTTTGAGGCTCTTTTCTCGCATTTTCAGTCATGTTAGAAACGCCATCTGGTGTGTAAGCATAAACATTATCAAAAAATACCAGCCTGGTATGATGCTTCACACATGCATCAATTACGTTTTGCATAATTACCGGCCAATCGCGCTGCCATGTTTTTGAATTGTAAGGAAGCCCTGCTGTGAGATAAACTACTTCAGAACCTACTACTGCCTTATCTACTGATTCTTTGTCAGTTAAATCGGCAGAAAAGATTTCATCTGTATCATTTATTTTTTTGGGGTTTCTTGAAACCAATCTGATTTCACTGGAATATTTTTTTAATTCTTTTGCAAGATGGTTAGCGATTGCTCCGCCTGCGCCCAATATTGTTTGCATAATTCTATTTTTTAAGAAATTTTACACCACCACATTCACCATTTTATTTTTCACATAGATGATCTTCTTCACAGGTTTTCCTTCCACCCATTTTTGAACGATCTCATTATCCAATACCAGGCGCTCCACTTCAGGCTGTGTGGCCGATAATGAAATAACCATGGTAGCCCTTAATTTTCCATTTATAGAAATAGGATATTCCTTTTCAGACTCTGTAAGGTATTTATTTTCCAGTTTAGGATAGGAAGCATTCAAAACTGATTCTGCATTTCCCAAAGCGTGATATAGTTCTTCTGCAATATGCGGTGCATAAGGAGTCAACAAAACCAATAGTGGCTCAAGGATTTCTTTTTTATGACATTTTAAATCGGTGAGTTCATTTACACAAACCATAAAAGCGCTCACTGCCGTATTGAAAGAAAAACGTTCTGTGTCTTCTTCAATTTTTTTGATGGTTTTATGGAGCGTTTTCAATTCGGCATCGGTGGCCCCATCCCCCGCCTTCCCCGAAGGGGAAGGAGCTGATGAAGTCCATATTGGGCGTGGCTCACCTTCGTGTCCTCTCGCAGTAGAGAGAGGAGAAGAATCGTCATAGAATAATCGCCATAATTTTTTTAAGAAACGATGTACGCCTTCAATGCCTTTGGTATCCCAGGGTTTGCTTTGCTCTACCGGGCCAAGAAACATTTCATACATGCGAAAAGTATCTGCGCCGTATTTGTCCACTAAATCATTGGGATTTACAGTATTGTATTTTGACTTGGACATTTTTTCTGTTTCCACACCGCAGATATATTTGCCGTCTTCTAAAATAAATTCTGCATTGGCATATTCAGGTTTTGATTTTTTAAATGCTTCGATGTCTAATTCTACTCCGTCCACTATATTTACATCTACATGTAATTGGCTTGTTTCATAATTATTTTTTAACCCTAATGAAACGAATTTGTTAGAATCTTTCACTCTATATACAAACCTGCTGCTTCCCTGTATCATTCCCTGGTTCACCAATTTCTTATATGGCTCGTCAAAACTGATATATCCTAAATCATACAAAACCTTTGTCCACAATCGGCTGTACAATAAATGCCCAACTGCATGTTCGGTGCCGCCTACATACACATCTACTTGATTCCAGTAATCAGTAGCTTTTCTGTCAGCAAATGTTTCATTATTATGCGGATCCATATAGCGGAGAAAATACCAGCTACTTCCCGCATAGCCCGGCATGGTAGAGGTTTCACGCATTGCACCCCCCACTTGTGGAGAGGGGTTGGGGGTGAGGTTTACCCAATCAATTAAATTACTCAACGGCCCTTCGCCTTCCTTTCCCGGCCCATACTTTTCTACAAAAGGCAATTCCAGCGGCAATTCTTTTTCATCCAAAGGAATGGCAATACCATCACTCCAAATAATAGGAAATGGCTCGCCCCAATAGCGCTGCCGGCTAAAGCCTGCATCACGCATACGGTAATTTATTTTTCGCTTGCCTATTCCTAATTCTTCTATTTTATTAATGGCAATGCCAATGGCATCTTTCATTAATAATCCATTGAGAAAACCGGAATTTTCTAACACGGCCTCTTTGGTAGGGTTGGCTTCCTGGCCATTATAATGTGCGCCAATGATGTTGGTGATGGGTATATTAAAATGTTTTGCAAAAAGAAAATCTCTTTGATCGCCGCAAGGTACCGCCATGATAGCGCCGGTACCATAGCCCGCCAATACATACTCTGCAATCCAGATGGGTATTTGCTTTCCGTCAAAAGGGTTGACAGCATACGCACCCGTAAAGCAGCCTGTTATTTGTTTTACCTCTGCCTGGCGCTCCCGGTCGCTTCGGCTTTTTACATAAGTAAGGTATTCGTCTATAGATGACCGTTGCGCATCAGTAGTTATTTGATTTACTAATTCATGTTCAGGCGCCAGTACCATAAAGTCAACTCCAAAAATGGTATCGGGGCGGGTGGTGTAAACGGTGAGGGAAAACTCATCGTTTTTTTTAGCCTCACCCCCGTCCCCTCTCTCGGGGGAGAGGGGGGAAGAAACGGCTAATTCTTCCCTAATCTTCGCAAGTACCTTTGAAATATTATTTTCAACCTCCTCATTTGTAAATCTGATTATTCTATACCCAGATTCTTTCAGGAAAGCTGTTCTCGCCTCGTCATACTCCTTTTGATCAGGGTCATTATGATAGCCGCCATCTACTTCAATTAATAAGTGTTCGTGCAAAAAAGCAAAGTCTATAATGAATCCATCAATCACATGTTGTCTTCTCACTTTAGCGTTCAACTTATTATTCCTAAGGTTTTGCCAAAGAATATTTTCTGCTTCGGTTCTCTCTTTCCTGTTTTCTCGTGAGAGATCTTTTAATTGAGGCCAGAATTTTTTATCAGCAGTTTGATAATAAAAAGATTTGTTCCCCTCTCCTCGGTGAGAGGGGTTAGGGGTGAGGCTTTTTTCATCTCCCTCGTCCTTGTGGGAGGAGTTGGCGGTGAGGCGAAATTCCACTTCCGCGCCCTCGCTCTTTCCAATCCAATTGCGCTGCATCTCTTTCATGGCATCGCTGAAATTCACTGTTTCCAACCCCTTTAGCAGCCTATCTGCATAATCGGTAATACGCAAATACCATTGCCGCATTTTCTTTTTTTCTACAGGGTGGCCGCCACGTTCGCTTACACCATTCACTACTTCATCATTGGCCAATACAGTTCCCAGCGCTTCGCACCAGTTTACTTCGCCATAAGAAGAAAATGCCAGGCGAAAGTCCATTAAAATATCCTGTTGCCTTTTCTTATCAAAATTATTCCATTCCTCAGCAGTAAAGCTATGCTTAGCAATCAGTGCACTATCAGCCGTTCCTGATTTCTCAAAAATATTTATTAGTGTTTCAATGGGTTCCGCCTTATCGCTCCCATGATTATACCAACTCTTAAAAAGTTGTAAAAAAATCCATTGTGTCCAGCGGTAATACTCTGGGTCGCTTGTCTTTACTTCGCGGCTCCAATCAAAGCAAAATCCTATTTTATTTAACTGGCTCTTAAAGGTTGCGATATTCCGTTCAGTGGTTGTAGCGGGGTGTTGCCCGGTTTCCAGAGCATATTGTTCGGCAGGCAAGCCAAAACTGTCGAACCCCATCGGATGCAGTACATTAAAGCCCTTGAGCCTTTTGTACCGGGCGCAGATATCGCTTGCAATGTAGCCTAACGGGTGTCCCACATGCAGGCCTGCGCCACTCGGGTAGGGAAACATGTCCAGCACATAAAATTTGGGTTTCTCTGAGGAGTTACTTACTTGGTAAATGGCTTCCTTTTTCCATGCTTCCTGCCATTTCTTTTCAATTTCTTTGAAGTTGTATTCCATGATTTGTGCATTTAAAATGCAATTGCTGGCTATTGATCCAAAAATCTTTATGCCGCCTTCATTTTTTTTGTGAAATAAATGTTATTGATTACTCAATGATTGTTTTGCCCAAAGTAGTCGTTTACATTAGCGTCTGTCAACGGGGATGCAAAAATACTAAACCTGTTTAAAAACAATTATTTTTGCGGGCAATGCCCATTAATTCTTTAATAAATATTTTTTATGGCTCAATTTGGAAAAGCATCAACTAAGAGGGGTAAACCTTCCTATGTTTATGCAATAATAGGTGTATCTCTTGTATTATTTCTTTTTGGTATTGTAGGCTGGATATTTTTGAATATCAAAAAATCGGGAGATTATTTTAAGGAAAACATTCAATTACATGCTTATCTATACCGTACAGCAAGCCCTGCTCAGATTGATTCTGTAAAAAATTATATCACTGGCCTGCCCTATGCACTCAATGTTGAATACATTACCCGTGAGAAGGCTCTGGAAAAATATAATCAGGAGAATGACACCCTGTGGAAAAAAATTGCTATCAGTAACCCTTTGCCTGAAAGCATTGATTTTTATGTAAAAGCAGAATACGTAGATAAGGATAGCCTTGCCATTCTGGAAGGATCGTTGCTAAATAATTTTCCTACAACGGTTTCAGAATTTCAAACCCCCAAAGAAACTGTAGCTGGGGTAAGCCAGTTTGTAAAAACAACCACAATTGTACTCCTCATAGTCGCCATCATTCTTTCTTTACTAGTGATTGTTTCTATTGATAATACTATACGGTTAGCTATGTATAGCAACCGTTTTTTAATAAAAACCATGCAAATGGTGGGCGCTACGCGAGGTTTTATTACCCGGCCACTGGCAGGGCGGGCAGTGCTAAATGGCGTTATCGCTTCAGCAATTGCGATTTTACTTTTAGTCGGTTTTATTTCTACTTCAGAAAAGTACATACCTTACTTGAAAGCCTTACACAACACTAAGGATATGATATTAATTTTTTCCGGTATTCTCTTTTTGGGAATCTGCATTACGGTATTCAGTACCTACCGCTCGGCAATAAAATATCTTAAAATGAAATTGGATGAACTATATTGATCCTTTTTTTGATAAAATAATTTAAATAAAACAAAATGAAAAATATACAAACTAAGCCTCATGCAACTCACGCTGCTTCTGCACAAAAGGCTGATAGCAGATTATTCAATGCTGAAAATTTTAAATGGATGATAATTGGCCTAATAGTAATGGCTATCGGGTTTTTTCTGATGGCTGGTGGCAAAAGTGCAGATCCCAATGTATTTAATGATGATATCATTTATAGTTTCAGGCGCATCACCCTTGCTCCGCTGTTAATAGTAGCAGGCTTGGTAATTGAAATTTATGCTATTATGAAAAAGCCTGCCAAAAAAGAAGATTAAGCTTTATGAACATTGTTCAATCTATTATCATTGGCATCATTGAGGGGCTTACAGAATTTCTTCCAATAAGCTCTACGGGCCACATGATCATCACTGAAAAGCTGCTGGGAGTAACAGAAACAGACTTTGTAAAAGTGTTTACTGTAGCAATTCAATTGGGTGCTATCCTTGCCGTTATTGTATTATATCGCAAGAAATTTTTTAATAAGGATATCATTCCATTTTATTCCAAACTACTGATAGGAGTAATACCCGCACTAATTCTTGGATTTTTGTTTTCCAAGAAAATTGACCTGCTACTCGAAAGTAGCGTCACAGTAGCAATTACTTTATTACTTGGGGGTATAGTATTACTATTTATTGACAACTACTTTAAGAATCCGCGCATACAATCGGAGAAGCAGGTAACCTATACCAACTCAATTTTAATAGGGCTTTGGCAATGTATAGCGATGATACCCGGGGTAAGCCGTAGTGCTGCATCTATTATTGGTGGCATGCAGCAAAAATTAACCAGAAGTGCAGCAGCAGAATTTTCATTTTTTCTGGCAGTGCCTACTATGTTTGCCGCTACAGGATATAAATTGTGGAAATATTTTAAAGAGCAAGGCTCATTTAGTACTCAGGAAATAAAATTGCTGGCCATCGGAAACTTAGTAGCTTTTTTTGTTGCTATTATTGCTATCAAATTCTTTATAGATTTCTTAAAGAAACATGGCTTCAGGGTATGGGGTGTTTATAGAATTATCCTTGGCATTATTTTATTGATAATGATCTATACCGGTCACTTACAATCCTGAATATATTTTTCAAACAATTAGATGTGTAAGCAATCCATCTCTTAGCTTTGGCTCAAACCAAGTACTCTTTGGCGGCATTACTTCTCCAGAATCTGCTACTGCAAATAATTGCTCAATGGTTACCGGAAAAATACTGAATGCTACAGCCATTGCTCCGGTATCTACAAGCAATTCCAATTCTTCAATCCCTCTGATGCCCCCTACAAAATCTATTCTCTTGTCGGTACGTTGATCATGTATTCCTAATACGGGCTCTAATAAATTTTTCTGCAAAATAGCGGTATCAAGAATGTTTACGGGGTCTGTAGCAAAGGTGCCGTCTAATGCTGTGAGCTTGTACCATTGCCCCTTTAGGTACATTCCAAAATTATGTGGCTTGTCTGGTTTATAAGATGAATTTTCTTTTTCTATTGTAAAATTTTTATTGATTCTCTGCAGCAAATTATCTTCATCCAACCCATTCAGGTCTCTTACAACGCGGTTGTAATCCATAATTGCCAATTGAGAGGCTGGAAATAATGTGCTGAGAAAATGGCCTGCTTCTTCATTATCCGGAAGCATATATTTTACTCTGGCGGCTGAAGCAATTCTATGATGGCCGTCTGCTATGTAGGTGCTTTCTACATCCATGCGAAATAATTCAGTAATTCTATCAATAACCTTTTCATCATTGATTACCCACACCGTATGTTGAATGCCATCGGCAGCGGTAAAATTATAAACTGGGCTTTTATCATTTTGCCACTTCAGCATCAATTCATTGAGCTCTTCTATGTCTTTAAAGGCAATAAATACATTTCCGGTTTGTGCGCCCGTAGCTACTATATGGTCTATACGGTCTTTCTCTTTTTCAGGCCGTGTAAACTCATGCTTTTTTATTTTCCCATTCTCATAGTCCTCTACTGAGCTGCATGCTACCAGCCCTGTTTGGGTGCGCCCATTCATCTGTAGGCTATAAATATAATAGCAGGGTTTGCTTTCGCTAAATAATATTGGTTTGCTAATAAAGGCATCCAGATTTTCTTTTGCCTTTAGGTAAACTTCTTTACTATGTACATCTGTACCTACGGGTAAGTCTATTTCACTCTTGGTAATGTGCAGAAAGGATAAAGGATTACCTTCTGCTTCTACTTTTGCCTCCTTGGTATTCAAAACATCGTAAGGGCGTGATGCTACCTGTCTTGCAAATTGCGGTTCAGGCCTCAGGGCTTTAAATGGAGAAATCGAAATCATGTGCATTAATTTTTAGCCTAAAAAGGCTGTAAACTTTTTTATAAGGGGTGCAAATATAATCAAACAAATGGCGAAAAATAATAGAGATTTTATATCTTGAAGGATATCCTGTTAAATGTTTGGGTTACTCTTTTATTTTAAAGTAAATATCAATTGAAGTGCTACTTATACCATCTTTATTTACTCAACAGTTCGAAGGGCTATGAAGAAATATTAGCAGGTATAATTACAATAGAAATGATGCGCCGGACTAAATGCTTTAAATTCGACATTTCATTTACACATATATGATTGACCTACATTTGATTTTCATCTTATAAAACCTTTATTTTGGTAATCTTAATAATTTTCTCATAGTAATATGAGGTATAAATGACTTCGGGTAGAATGGAAACAAAACTTTCAAATAGAACGGATGTGAATTTTAATAATCTGCCCCTTGTTTCAATAATAGTTCTTACCTATAACTCTGCCTCTTTTGTAATAGAAACGCTGGATAGTATTAAGGATCAAACTTATACAAATATTGAATTAATTATCACAGACGACGCATCTTCAGATGATACTTTGGTAAAATGCAGACAATGGGTAGAGACTAATGCAGAAAGGTTTAGCTTTATTAAAATCATGGAATCTCCTGTTAATTTGGGGATTTCAGCCAATTGCAATAAGGGGATAAAAGCGGCCAATGGCGAATGGATAAAATTGATAGCCGCAGATGATGTATTACTTAAGGATGCTATAGAATCTAATATTGAATTTGCCTATAAATCTGCTGATCCGGGTTTAGTTATTCATTCAGAATCTTTTTATTACAAAAATAATTTTCAGGAGCACAACAGATTTGAAGGTGAAATATTTGGATCCCAACTTATTGCCAATGAAGGTGCCACCGCCGAAATTCAATACCAGATTTTGTTACGTGGGTGTCATGTAAATACTCCAACAGTGTTCATTAATAAAAGTGTTTTTCAAAAAGTAGGCTTTTTTGATGAGCGATTTAGAAATATTGAAGATTGGCCCATGTGGTTGCACATTACAGCTTCTGGTATCAGATTTAATTTTTTGAATAAACCCACGATTAGGTATCGCATTCATGATGCCTCTGTAAGCAATCAAAAGGGGGATGATAGATTTTTTAAAGAATTGTCACTTACGGAGTGGCCTATTTACAAAGCGTTGGTCATTAATCATGTGACGAGGTTTGAAAAATTCCTAATTATCGCACTTGAAAAAAGAAGAAGAATTTTAATCAGAATAGGCCTTGATAAAAATAATTTTGCTGTAAAGGCTATTGACTACATAAGTTTATGGCCACTAAAAAAATTACAAATACTTGCAGAGAAGAAAGTGTTTAAAAAACTGGCTCGTAAAATGGGATCGTAAATTATTGAGCAGATTTTATTTCGGTATTGTGGTACACTTCATTGAAGCGCCTTCCTACATTTTCGTATTTATATTTTTCTGCTGTAGCACCGATTTTATTTTTATCAAAAATAGTTTTCTCTTCTATAAAATTAATAATCGCATTTGCTAATTGTGCTGAATCATTTTGAGATACAAATATGCCATTAATATTTTCTTCAATTATTTCGTGAAAAACTGGTATGTCAGTAATTATTGCCGGTATGCCGCAGGCATTTGCTTCAATGAGTACGCAGCCAAAAGTTTCAAACCTCGAATTCATAATCACTGCCTTTGAATTTTTAATAGCCGAGGCTAAGTCCTGCTGAGAAACATTGCCATGCACCTGAACCTTTTTTTTAATTCCCGCCTTTTCAATTAGTTGAATGATGTTGTTATTTATTGGACCGAATAATTGTAACACAAAATCTTTCTTGCGCTCTTTTACTAATTTAAATGCATCAATGATCCCTTCTGTATTTTTTTGAAAATTCATAATGGATGCATGTACAAATGCAGGTGGGGTTGAGGGTATTTCGTTTTCAGCAAAAAATATTTTGCTGTCATATACGTTGGGAATGATAAGGCACTTTGTAAACGGAAATTCTTGCTCAATTGCTTTGCCTAACCAACCTGATACTGCCGTAACTATACTGCTTTTCTTTAATATTTTCTTAGTGCGTTGTTTAAAAATTGTTCCATAATTGCTTAGTCGTATATCGGCTTCGGATAAATAGGCTGTTGAATGTTCGGTAACAATGTAAGGAATGGAAAACTTTTGCTTTACCCAATAAGCAGCAAGTCCGGCCTTCATCGCTACATGCACATGTACGAGGGTGGGCAGGCCATTGCTGCGTATAAATTTTTTAATGGCTGATCTATAAATTCGTCTATACCTGATATCAGACCTAAGTTGATCTAAAAAGGGGAAGCCGGTTTTTCTGATATGATAATAAATGATTAATTCGCTATAATTATTTTTTTGCCTGAAAACCTCACGTATGTTTTTTGTAATTATTCCTTGGTTGTCTTTTACTAAGTGAATTACATATTGCCTGCGGTATGTTGCAATTGCCTCAATATGCCGTTGTACAAAATCTCCGGAAGATGGCTCTATCTCTGATGGATACCAGGATGGTAATACAAGTATGACATCTTCATTTTTCATCAGACTTCAAAGTGAGTTTAAAAAGTGTTTGACTGTAAATAATTTAAAATTCATTTTTCCTTTTTGCATATATCATCATCGAATAGCCGCCCCACAAGTGGACGCTAAGGTCTTTATTTAAGTAAAATGAAAATCTTCTAAGATATTTTTTCAGAAACGATTTAATTCCTTTTGGCCTTTCTAAATCTATTTCTGCTTTTGTATAAAACCAATCTACCACCTCGTATCCGGTATCATAGAGCATCCATTCTACCATCTCTTTTGAGAAATAATGAAGGTGCCCTACAGTTTGCCTTTGTAAATGCATGAGGTGGGGCTTTAATAAGGAGCGGCAACTAAGATCAAGTGGTATGTGAAAGATAAACTGCCCAGACTTGCTTTGTAAGGCTTGCAAAAAACCATAATAGTGGTCTATATGCTCTACTACATCAATGCATAAAATAATATCAGGCTGTTGAGCTGCAGCAGCCAGATAATCTGAATGAAAAAATTCAATCGGCCCTTGTTCTTTTTCTTTCGCTAACCTGATGGCATCACCAGAGATATCAAAACCCTTCCATGAGGCAGCGTGTGGATATTTAGAATATAAATACCGCAGAATTCCGCCGGCACCGCATCCCACTTCTACTACAGTTTTAAATTGGATTTTATTTTTATCAATCAATTCACTTATTAATCCTGCTTTCCACCCGGTAGTATCATCATCCCATGTAGGGTTTTTTTTAAAATATTCACTTCCCGTATAAAGGTCGTTGCTGCTAAAAGCCATTGCTTTTTTTATTGAATATAGTACAATGGAAATAAATTGATTTGAAAAAATCATTGTTGTCCCCTAAAGAAAAATTATTAATCTTCTAAAACTGGTTGTTGGCAAGTATTGAGCCATGTACCACCCAATATATATCTGAGCTTACAAAGGTCTCCAGAAATTGGCTTTATTTTCCCAATATTTTTTCAATTTTGGCTTACAAGAAGTAAAAAAAATAATGCTTTTTTTAAAAAAATGAAAGTTGTGCCTGAACATATTTTGGGTGAACTGTAGGGGCATCATTAGATTTTTTTATCCCTATTTCAAAAAGTGGAGATTCTTTATCTCTTGATGCGATTGTGATATTTAATTCTCCCGAGTAGGGCGAAAATAGGTGTGCGAGCTTTTGAGGGCAATTATTATTTTTTGATAGATGAGCAAGTATCAAATGCGTCAAAGCAGGTGACCGATGAGTGGTAAAAAGAGAAAATGCCTCATCATTTGATAAATGACCTGAACCACCACTTATTCTTTTTTTAAGGTGCCAGGGATAATTGCCTGAGCCTAACATTTCTTTGTCATAATTGGCCTCCAGAAAAGCTGCATCACATTGGCTAAAATAATGAACCAGATTGCTACAGACAATACCCAGGTCGGTAAAAATGCCCACCTTTATTTTTTTAAACTTAACCAAAAAGGAACATGGGTCAATAGCATCATGCTTTTTAAAAAATGATTGTACGAGTAATTCCCCAATTTTAATTTGATCACCTTTAGCAAAATATTTTATTTGCGAAAATCCGGATGAAAAGCCGCAATTGCCGGATGTCTTAATAGTGCAATAGACCGGTATTCCATATTTTTTACTTAATACTTCTACTCCTTTTATATGATCTGAGTGCTCATGAGAAATAAAAATTGCCTTTATATGGTGGATATCTAATTGTAGTCTGAGCATTCTTTTTTCTACCTCTTTGCACGAAATACCGCAATCAATTAAAATGGCTTCCTTTTTGTTAGCAACATAATAACAGTTGCCGTTGCTACCCGAATTTAATGAGGTGATAAATAAAGACATTGCTGCAAAGAAATGAATATTTTTTTTTATTGCTGAAAATGCAATAATTATGTAATGTCTTTTTGCCTATTATCTAATTTTAAAAAAGAATAATGACCAACAGAATCCCTTTCATTTTTTTCATTGCAACAATATTTATTTTTTCACGATGTAATAATTCAAGTGTTATGAATCAAGACTCTACCTCATCGGCTGGCGGTCAGGTTGCTTCACCTAAAATTCATGAAGAAAGCAGCACCTTCGCCCTGGATGGGAAAACATATTTATGCACCATAGCTTATGATGAAAATGTGAAAGGGAAAAGGCCGGGAATATTGGTTATTCCCGAATGGTGGGGCTTTAATGATTATGTAAAAAGCCGGGCCAGGCAACTTGCCGCTTTGGGATATATAGCTATGGCTACCGATATGTATGGTGAGGGCAAACTGGGCAATAGCCCTAAGGAAGCTCAGGCGCTTGCTACACCTTTTTATCAGAATCCGACTCTTACCAAAAAACACATTGATGCCGCTATCGAAAAAATCAAAACCTACCCTCAAACAAATGCAGAAAAGTTAGGTGCAATTGGATATTGTTTTGGTGGCTTTGTGGTATTGAACGCGGCTAAACTTGGTGCAAACCTGAATGGAATAGTAACATTTCACGGCGGCCTTCAGGGAGTAAAGCCAGATAAAAACTTAATAAAGGCAAAAATATTAGTATGCCACGGCGGGGCAGATGGGTTTGAAAATCCTCATGTGGCTGAATTTAAGAGAGAGATGGACTCCGCTGGCATTGATTATGAGTTTAAAATTTATCCTGATGCTACGCATGCCTTTAGCAATCCGGAAGCAACTGCTGTAGGCGAAAAGTTCAAGATGCCCATTAAATACAATGCTGCCGCAGACACTGCTTCATGGAATGATATGAAAGCATTTTTCAAAAAAATATTTTAAGTAAATAAGCTGCAATAGTAAAGCGTTTCACCTGATATATTTCTACTATCTACATTTGTGCCATGTAGCTATCTATTGAAAGCGGCAAGCTAACAAGACCATTATCGAGAGCTAAAAAATGAGACATGAAAAAGACGACAATTTTTACAGTATTGTGCTTTTTAATTTCGTTGAGTTCATTTGGACAAAAAGAACGCTTTGTTTATCAACCGCGATTACTCAACGCCAGCGTCAGAGCCGGTTTAGTTAATAGCAGTCTTAATTTAGAATGCCGCTTAAGACCGAAAACAATAGCTTCCATTGATTTCGGTGTAGGAATCGTTCATCTACATTCAAATTATTACAACAAGTTCAACAAAAACTATGGTGAATCCAATAAATATTTCGACAATTCCTTGAATTTTTGGCGGGAATGGTGGAGTCCTTACACTTCCATTCAAGTAAGGCAAATTATCAGTAGCCGCAGCAGGATAAAATATGAATCTTCCCCTTATGCAAATACTTTTACTTACTATGGATTTCAATTAAAATATAACGGACAGGGCCTAAAAGATTGGATAGATAATGACCCCATGTTTCCGTTTAGAGAAACATATCAATTTGCAGCTTTGTTAGGCAGGCAAGTAGAATTAGGGAAACAAAGCAACTTTCTTTGCGACATTTATATAGGCATTGGTGGTATCAGCAACTACAAACTAACCGCTGTCGAGCCTAAACTTCTTGTTGGTGCAAGAATGGGGCTTAATTTATGGAAGCTTAATAAATAGTTTTAATCCCACTTTTTCAAATAAAAAAAAGGAGTAAGTTTTTGTATAAAATAGTTAAAGACGAACTGATAAACCAGACAAGCCTGCCGCTTACATCAGTTTTGTGCAAGCGGGGCAGAAGTGCTTAAAATGAGCAATGGTGCATGTTTAGCAGCAGTCCTGGCTGAAGAAACTTTATTGAGCATTAAGAAAAATAATCACCTTTTAGTTCTATATTTGGCAACGGTTTCGGGCAAAGGGAATTATAGTTTCCCAACTGTGCAAAGCCGTAACCCGAAATGCGCACCATTCTATTATCCCACTTTTTACATTATTTTTATAATTCTAAAATTATTCTATGACACGTATTTTTTCAGCAATTTTTATTGCACTCACTTTCTTTTTGTGTTCATGCAATTCTAATAATTCTAATACACAAGCTTCAATGAGCGATAGTGTACATATAGTTACTTCTGCCAATGATTCGTATGACAGTACTTTTAAGGTGGAGGCCCAATCCTTTGCTGATATTCAAGTGTTGCGTTATCAGGTGCCAGGTTTTGATCAGCTTCCGTTACAGCAAAAGCAATTAGCTTATTATTTATCAGAAGCCGCTCTTGCCGGCCGCGATATTTATTACGATCAAAAGAGTAAATATGGTATCATGCTGCGCAAAACATTGGAAAATATGTATGGCACATATACCGGTGATAAAAATACCGATGATTGGAAAAAATTTCAAACGTATTGCGGTAGGTTTTGGTTTAGCTATGGATACCATCATCACTACAACAACACCAAATTTTTCCCGGAATGCAGTGCCGACTATTTCCTGAAAGTAGCCAATGCAAGTGATACCACTCAGTTTCCGAAAGAAACTACAGAATCACTGAAAGCATTTTTACAAAGAGTAAAAACGATTATATATGACCCTAAAATAGAACCCAAATTAGTAAACCTAAGCCCCAATATTGATAATGTTCTTGCATCATCCGTTAATTTTTATGAAGGAGTGACACAGAAGGAAGTGGAAGATTACTATGCAAAATTTAATAGTAATGGCGATCAGCCAATGTGGGGGCTTAATAGTAAAGTAGTAAAGGAAAATGGACAGGTAGTAGAAAAAACCTGGAAGTTGAATGGTATGTATTCTTCAGCTATTCAAAAAATTATAGAATGGTTGGATAAGGCTGCTACAGTTGCAGAGAATCCACAACAAAAAACAGCCTTGCAGTTATTATCGCAGTATTATAAAACAGGTGATCTGAAAACATTTGATGATTATAATATTGCCTGGGTAAAGGATACAGCCAGCCGCCTTGATGCAGTAAATGGGTTTATAGAAGTGTATGACGATCCGCTGGCGCGCAAAGGAAGTTTTGAAAGTGTGGTGTCAATGAAAGATATAGAAACCAGCAAAAAAATAAATGCAATCGCCGCACAGGCTCAGTGGTTTGAAGATCATTCACCCTTAATGCCTGAGCATAAAAAGAAAAATGTAAAAGGTATAATTGCAAAAGCAATAACTGTAATAATGGAAAGTGGTGGTGGAGGCCCAAGCAGTTCTATTGGTATTAATCTGCCTAATAATGAATGGATAAGAAAAGAGGTTGGTTCTAAATCTGTTTCGCAAAGCAATATCATCCATTCCTATAATGTGGACAATGCCTCGAGTGGTATGCTCGATGAGTTTGGCCTGAACGACAGTGTAAAAGCACGAATAAGACAATATGGGAATCTTGCAGCAGACCTGCATACTGATATGCATGAGGTAATAGGCCACGCCTCCGGCCAGCTCAATCAGGGAGTGCAAACCACCGATAAAACTTTAAAAACCTACGCTTCGGCGCTTGAAGAAGCTCGTGCAGACCTTGTAGGGCTTTATTATATTATGGATCCTAAGTTAATAGAAATAGGCGTAATGCCTTCGCTGGAGGTAGGTAAAGCAGAGTATGACAGCTATATGATGAATGGACTGATAACGCAACTTACACGCCTGAAACTGGGCGAGCAATTGGAAGAGGCACACATGCGCAACAGGCAGCTAAATGCTATGTGGGCGTATGAGCATGGCAAAAAAGATAACGTAGTGCAGTTTGTAAAAAAGAATGGGAAAACCTATGTTCAGATAAATGATTATGAAAAATTGCGTCAGCTATTTGGCGAACTATTGAGAGAGATACAAAGAGTAAAATCTGAAGGTGATTACAATGCCGGTAAAAATCTCATAGAAACTTATGGGGTTAAAGTAGATCAGGCATTGCTTAAAGAAGTTTTGGCCCGGTACAAAATTCTAAATATAAAACCCTATCGTGGCTTCATACAGCCCCGCTTGACACCCGTAATGGATGGCGATAAAATAGTCAATGTAAAAATAGAATACCCTGATAATTTCTTTGACCAGATGATGGAGTATGGCAAGAAATATTCTTTTTTGGGAGTAAAAAATTGAAATGATTGGCGGTAGTGCGGCCTGTGTTATGTTAGCTTAAATCTGCACGCAAACGAAATGTGGGTTTCCTCAGTTAGCGCACTATCTCAGGTCTTGTGGCGCAGGTAATGCAGGGTATGCTATATTTCCGCATGAACCTGATTTTTATTCATTGTTTTTGTTCTCACTCTGGCGCTGGTCTCCCGGCCAGTGTTATATCGTTACTTTGGGTTTATTTAACAATAGGACTATCATTTTACCCTTCCCAATAAAACCTTTGCTAGGTCTCAGCCGAGTCTCTCTAAGAGGACTTGGCTATTAATCTTATCAACGCCAAATCCCGTGACGGATACTTTCGAGTGAGATAAATGTCCTGAGTTTGTAAACTCAGGACAGCAGCACTTTTCTATTTCAACATACTACCGATAGCTGGGCAGGCAATCCGGTCATTTTAACCAATTAACTATTTCAAGTCCTTTTACTCTCTTGAAGTGGTCAATGTTATTCGTTACAAGTTGCAAATTATTTGTCAATGCAATTCCGGCAATCAGGCAATCCGTATGTCCAATGGGTTGTCCTTTCTTTCTAAGATTTGCATAAATTTCCGCAGCCTGTTTTGTTGCACTTAATGTCAGTGGAAGAATTTTATTCAATTCCGCGAATTCGGAAAACCTCTTGAGTTGTTTCCTTGCGTCTTTATACAGCAAACCGTTCAGTATCTCGTAATAAGTTATGATACTAAAATTGATTGAGTCGTAATTCTCTAAATATTTTTTAGCATTGTCAACCACAATTTTTGTCCCACGTAAGAATTCAGAAAGTATGTCTGTGTCTACAAGCGCAGGTTTCATAAATTAATATTGCGGTCAAAAAGTTCGTTCCGTACCTGTTTGGTGTGTTTAACAAAATTGCCATAATCACTTTTTGACATGTCCCCGAAAGAACCAGCATAGGATAGGATTTCCAGGCTCTTGGTATTTGTATTCTTTATGTTCGTTCTTAGGGAATGAATAATAGAATACAGGTCTTCCAGTTTGTCAACTGGAACGTTTTTGAGTTCTTTTAATATGGCGTTGATTGTCGGCATGATTCAAAGTTAAAATATTTGTCTGACTGAACCTAATAGCTGTTTTTTTCTGCTTGCCTCTTACGTCCAGGGCTTGCTGCTGCGCTGGAATTCATTGAACGTTCAGCCCGAACGTCAGCCGAATAAAGAACTAAAAGTACAGTATATGAACAAAAACTCAATAGATAATTTTCAGCCCGGACTATGGCTCAATAGAATTACAAATGCTGAATGTTAGCAGGTCAGCCCGTATTTCGCCAAACCCCATGTGTGTGTCCAGCGAAGCTGCCAATGTGATGAGAGTAGGTCTCTCGATGGGAGAAGAAGAGCAACCTTCACCATGAAACCGGTTGCATGCTGCGTGGCTCTAAGGAGCCGGGTGGTGAACGATGCAACAGGTGCGTCTGTAAGAGCCGAACGCACAGTGAAGCGGCTGTGAGGTCTCGATAATTGATTACCGATGCAGAAAGAAACGATGCACATGATTGTTTCGATTTAAGAGTTAACATTCGTTGGAAGTTGCCAGAAGTGTTAGCTGCATCCGGGATAAAGCCGCCGGGACTTACAGACAGGCGCATAGGCGGAACTGGAGAACCTGTAGCGGATGAATATGCTAAATAGGTAAACACGTTTGAAGCAAAGCCAGAACGTACGAAAAGCATAGAGGCAGAACCATTCAAGCGGAGCACCCGTAAGATGTAATAAGCCTTCATAACCCGTTACAGGGGCGGATGTACCCGTAGTAGTGTTGATAGCTTATGAAAGTAAGCAGGAGCGAAGGGGTACACAAGAAGTAAAAATTGGTAAACATTAAACAACCGAAAGGAATGATGGAACTGTTTTCCAAACAAGGAGTAAGCGTACCCATTACCACGATGATGGTATGGGAAGCGTATCAGCATGCAAAGCAGGGCGGCCAGGCAGCCGGTACAGATGGCATGACGTGGGAGTATTTACACACCCACCGCAGCCGGTTGCTGTATCAGTTGTGGGTACGCCTTGCATCAGGAAGTTATTTTCCCAAAGCCATTAAGGCAGTGAGCATCCCTAAAAAGGATGGCAGTAAAAGAATGTTAGGCCTGCCCACCTTATTGGACAGGATAGCACAACAAGTAGTAAGGGTACATCTGGAAAAGTGTTTAGAACCTCACTTTCATCAAAACTCTTATGGGTACAGGCCAGGCAAAAGTATGCACCAGGCGCTTAGCCGTGCAAAGTTCAACTGCCGCCAATACCCGTATGTAATTACACTGGATATCAGGAGTTATTTTGATACCATACCACACGACAAATTGCTGAAGGCACTACAATTTTACTGTAAAGAAAAATGGGTAAGCCTCTATGTTAGCCGTTGGTTAGCATCCGGTATAATAAATGAAGATGGGAGCCAGACACAACCCCGGAGCGGAACACCACAGGGCGGTGTCATCAGTCCGCTGTTAGCCAACCTTTATTTGCATGTAGTGTTTGATGGCTGGATGCTGCGCAACTATCCGGGCATCCGGTTTGAGCGATATGCAGACGACATCATCATCCATGCAAGACGGGAGCAGATAGCGCAAAGCATTTTGAATAAA
>JAFDXH010000075.1 GCA_018268075.1 Bacteroidota bacterium
ATGGTAATGCCCATGCTGCCCAAAAATTATAAATGAAAGTAACTTCGTACCCTGCATCAGCTAAGGCTATTGCTTCTTTTACAGCACGGGGATTGGTAGCAGGCTGGCCGGTAGTGATAATCGCAATTTTCTTTATGCCCATCTTTTGTCTGTCACCAACTTTGAATCATTTTTCACAAAAAGTAAATCAATTTGCCATAATGCTTTATCGTAAGGCCGCCTGATAAATTGAGATATGTCGTACGACTGAAATTGGTATTGCTGCATGTAATTAACTACCTCTGTTAAAAGTGGCCCCTTGGCGCCCAAATCTAGAAGTGAAACTTCTAACAAACACAATTCTGCAGACTGCAATGCTTTTTCACCACCCTTCAGCACTTCTAATTCAAAACCCTGAACATCTAATTTTAAAAAATCGGGTAAAGGCCAATTATTATTTTCTACCAAAGTATCTAAGGAAGAAATTTTTCTGCTTATTCCAATACCGGCAGGATTATCTCTTGCCACATAGCTTCCCGTTTCTTGCTCTATAAAGTGAACTTCCTTACCATCTTCTGCTCCTAATAAAGCTATTGCATATTGCACATTAGAATTTAGTGCTGCCCTACTTTTAAGGTATGACTCCTTTTGCGGCTGAGCCTCAAACAGGTACATTTTTACATCCGGAAATACATCCAGAAAATCTCTGGCCCAATATCCTTCGTAGGCGCCTATATCATATACCACACGGGGATGGTATCCTGCCTTTTTTAGATTTTTTAACGACCACCTAAGTGAAGGAACACCCAGATGGTCTTTTATCTGATTTTTTAAATCAGCAGGAAATAATTTTTTTAGTAGTCTCAGCATTTCTTCCGATTTAATTTTTATTTCTTGCTAGCATCATTTTATAAAGTTTTAAATATTCATCACTTATCTTATCATCCGAAAATCTTTCTTTTGCCACTTTCCTTATTGCTATTCTATCAAGCGAATTGCAAAGCGATACCTGTTGAATCATTTCATTTTTATTGGTAGATACAAAACCTGTAATGCCCGGCGATACCACCTCGGGCACTGCGCCTCTTGCAAACCCTAACACCGGCGTACCGCAGGCCATTGCCTCAGCCATTACAATACCGAAAGGTTCGTTCCATGCTATGGGCATTAAAAGCGCCAATGCAGTACGCAACAATTTATTTTTCTGCTCATCATTCACCGTACCGATGTAAGTAATTTGATTATCTAAGAAAGGCTTTATTTTTTCATCAAAGTAAGCTTGATACTCTGAAGGAATATTTCCTGCTATTATTAATTTTTTATTCGCCGCTTTGGCTACCTCTATTGCTATATCCGTACCCTTTATAGGCTCTATGCGGCCCAGAAAAACCAATGGAGCATCTTTGTCTATGGTAGCAGATGCCTCGTAAAGGTGCAAAGGCGCACCGTTGTAAACTGTGTATGCTTCTGCCACGGATGCTATCTGATTACTGATATAATTACTACAACCTGTAAAAATCAGGCTGTTTTTTTTTGCCAAAAAATTTGCTTTCTTTACCTGGCTAATGGTTGGCTCTCTTTGGTAGCTCATCATCTTAGGAAGCCTCAAAGGCAGTATAGCCGTCATATAAGCGAGCCTGCTAAAACTATGTACCACATCAAATGGATGGCCGTAAACAAGGCGCGTTAGCTGCAAAGTATTTTTTGCTACATCCACCCCGCCCCTGCTTTTGGCGCCCTTCCACTTTTCTAAGCGGCAGGGTACTTTAGAATCAGGATGCGCCACAAGTGTTACTTCCATTCCTTTCTTTACATATTGCGCTATCAGCATGTGTACTATCCTTTCTATGCCGCCATATCCTTTGGGTGGTACGGGTATTTCAGGGTCAACGGTTAGTAGAATTTTCATACAAAGGACAGGATTTCATCATACACTGCTTTGTACTCCAAAGCCACCTTATCAAATGTTTTAACAGAAGGAATTTTTAATTTCGCTTCATCAATCAAATTGGGATAATTTATAAGCATTTGTATTGTCTCTTTCAGATCATTACTGTTATTAAATTGAAACAGCCATCCATTCACTTTGTCGGTTACTTGCTCTGCATTGCCATACACATCAGAAGCCAAAACCGGAATTTTAGCGGCAAAGGCTTCCTGAATAACCAGAGGGCTCATTTCACAAACAATAGATGGTACACACAGCACATCATAACCAGAAAGAGTATTCACCACGGATGAAGGCTCTAACACACCTTTCCAAACAATATTCGGGTACTGAATAGTCTGAGCTGTAAGTGCCAGTGCATATTGCGTATTACTTGGCTGAGCATAAATATCAAGGTATAATTTATCTGAAGGCAATTGCTTAACTGCATTCAATAATATATGCAACCCCTTGTCTTCAATAATACGGCCAACATAAATCAATTTTAAACCCACCTTTTTTAATCCAACATTAGTTTTCTCAACCTCTCGTTGCAATGGTAATCCCTGAGTGATACAAACTATTTTATTGTTACTAACCTTATTCAATAATAAAACCTGCCGGTACCATTTGGTTAATACTACCACTTTGTCGCAATGGGTTGTTATGGATAATAGTGTTTTCTTAAGTTGATTAATAATAAAAGGAAACCCAATAGCGGTACCGATAGTAAGATGCCAATTGGTAGTATCATAATTAAGATTATATGCAGATAAGGCTACAGGCAATAAAACTTTCTGCATAGCAGGAGAGATATTTTTTTTTGAATAGCTGCATGCAGTACATCTTTTAATATCTATAAGCCCATTGCAGAGGGTTTGATTTTTGTACATGAGTGTACCCACATTGCAGCTATACCCTGCCAGATGAAAAGTTACTATTGCTCTTATGCCTGCTTTTTTTACTTCGAGTAAATGATGAATAGTTATACCAATGCTTTGGCCAATAGTATGAAAATGGACAACGTCCGGCATTTCTGTTTTTATAAGTTGAACAAAGGCAGGCAGCCCCTGCGGAATAGCCTTACCCATTATAACCGCTTTGTCTGCAATAGTAGGCTCGGCGTACTTTATCACCTTAATGCCTTCTACATAATAGGTTTCATTAATTGTACTTCCGTAATTAGGAATAAGTACCAAAGCTTCCAGATTACAAAGTTGTAATGATTTACAAAGAGAAAGAACATATACCTCGGTGCCGCCAATTTGCTCAGGAAGAAAGTGATTAAGAACGTGGATTATTTTCATAATAAAACCGAACTTTATTTAAAAGTGCAGATACCGGTCAAAAAACCTCCTAATCCAAGATCACTTTTAAATACCATGTTATAACATTCCTTTATTTTTAATGATCTCATAAAATGAAAGACAGTTCTTCTTGCCTGAAGTTTATTGATTTTTTTTATGGCCTGTTTTTTATCCTTTTGAGAGAGTGGGCATTTGTCATCAAGCAATATTGCTTTCTCTATTTTATATTGCCATATCCGATATGTACGGGTATGGCCTGTTTCTTTTCCCTGTTGGCCTTCATGCTCACGATATTTTATTAGTCCATTTTTTATTTTAATAATAGGAAATCTGGACGCACACTTTAAATTATATTCAAAATCACCTACGTATTTAGTATTAGAAAAGCCGCCGAGGTACTCAAATACCTTTCGTGAATAAATGCATCCCGTTGGCCCTACCAATAGCCATACATTATTGGCAAAATATTCTAACAGTGCATTTGCCGGTTGATACAATATCGGGTCCTTTATTGAATTGTCATACACCCACAACATTGCCATGCCTGCTTGTGGAAATGTTTCCATAGTTTTAACCATTTCAAAAAGCCCCTCCTTCAAAAGCATATCATCAGAATCCAGGTATTTGAGATATTTCCCTTTAGCATAAGACGCAGCCTTGTTTCTATTTGGATAATCCCCCAAATTTTTTTCGTTTATGTGCAACCGTATTCTATTATCAATTTTTGCATAGCTCTTTGCAATCTCTACTGTGCCATCGGCAGAGCAATCATCTACAATGATTAATTCAAAATTGCTGTAAGTAGATGCCAGCACACTTTCTATTGCCTCGGCAATATATTTTTCCCGGTTGTATGCCGTCATCAAAACACTTACCAAAGGCTTATTTTCTGTATCCATTATTGTATGCTATCCTGCCGGTTCATCATAGAAAGTATTACCGGCAATAAACCTTCCTTAATATGCCGCTGCCCGCTATGGTTCATGTGTATCACACCTCGGTAATCGTGTAGCTCTATGGAATGCAGGGATTGAATGCAGGGTATATTGTATTGTTTGCAATACGCAATAATCTCCTCCCCTTGCCGATTGTATTGTTTGGCAGCCAATTCATTTTTATCGGGATGCAGGTATATGAAAAAAGGAATATTTTTTTCTTTGCAATATTCATAAAAATTCTGAAAGCCAGAGTTGAATGTATCTGCCTTTTTTGCCACCGGCTTTTCTTCAGTGCCAACTCCATCATGAATTTTTGGTAAAATATATTTTTCTACCAATTCTACTATAGCAGATTGGTACTGTTTGGATTCATACCGATTTACTTTATCAATCACTGGAATAAAATCCATATTATCGTACGCATCATGCGAGCTTACCAGCAGGAAAATCATCTTGGCATTAAAATCACCTTTCTCCTTTAAATAAGCAAAATCATTATCCGGGCCCCAACTACCAGCACCAATATTTAGCACCTGCACTTTTTGGTTTAGTAACATACTTAGCTCTTTTGAAAGCAAAGTGGTGGCAAGGCTATCCTGATCTACCATCACACCGCCATTGATAATGGAATCGCCAAAGCCTAAGATGGCGAGGGCGGTGGAATCTACCTCAGGCGAGCGCATAGAATATTGATTGTAATAAATGTGATTTCTAAATCGAAACCGCTTTTGATTTGGCTGCTCTATATATTCATACTGCTGGCTGTACATCATTAACACATTGTCGCAAAAGCCCCAGTATTTTCTTAAATATAATTCTATCAATACAAATAATACTGACAGTATAATGAACCACTTTAGTATTTTTTTTTGTTTTTTCTTATTCATTTTATCCGGTTGCTTCCGGTTGTGCTGGTATGTACTTCCGGTCGGGCCGGTTTCTTCCTCCGGCCTGACCGATAGTGCGTTGTGCTTTAGTGTGTGATGATTCCGGTCGGGCCGGTTTCTTCCTCCGGCCTGACCGATAGTACGTTGTGCTTTAGTGCGTGATGATTCCGGTCGGCTGGTTTCTTCCTCCGGCCTGACCGATGGTGCGTTAATCTGCTTTCCTTCCTTATCAAAGCTGAACCACTGGTTGTAGACATCCTACTGCCCTGATTCGTGTTACACGAATCGGAATCGCTTAGTGTTTAAGCCCTTTTAGATTTTATTGAGGTTATAGTTCGTGAGATACGAACCCAAACCAAAAGCCACTAAATAAATTTCGCTTTAACTCTATTAATAAAATGCCTAATAACTACTACAAAAAAATATTTTTTTCCTTTGAATGTTGTTGCTATAGGCTTTGCCCGAGTCTCAATTACTTTATGGAAAAATTTTATAAGATTGTTTTTATCAATTGATGAAGGTAATATGCCATTTCTAAATTTGAATTGCATAAGCATTTCAACTGCCTTGGATTCATTAGTATCTATTTCCTTTATCATTTCTATAAATGAATCAACTGGCATATTTTCATCCAATATCAGAAGGCTCTTGTCGTTAAATTCTTCCCGTATTTGAGAGTTGCCCCAATATAAAGGAATGCAATCTGTTATGAATGGTTCAATAATTTTTTCAGTTGTATAGCCCGGATAACTCGAATTTTCAAAAGCAATTACAAAACGATAATCTTTAATGAAATCTAATTTATTCTTCACAGGCCCACCAACATTATTTAAGATTTGACCGCCAGAATCAACTTTTTTATATTCTGATAATTTTTTAAAAAAATCAATTCGCTTTTGAGAGGCACCATTTGATACTACCATACAGCAAAACTTAGTTTTGCTTCTCCATATTTTAATTGCTTCCTCGAAAGAATAGCCAATTAAAAATTGATTTACTTTAACTTCTCTATCCAGATAAATTCCATAAAGAGGAAATCTAAAATGCTTTGGATGATTGATATAATCAAAACTAATAGCATAATCGCATCCATTGAAATCTGGCCTTAGGTTCTCTGCTGAATAAAAAATTCGTAAGCAAGTGTATTTTAAATGTTCTCTGCCGTAACAGGAATAAATGAGAATTTCAGGGTTTTCAGAAAATTCAAGATCATACCATTGAGAAAGTAAACTAGTAAAATAATTATTCCTTTCTGAAAACCCATACCAAAAATCTACGTATTTTATTTTAAGTAACCGCACCTAAATATTAATATTATAATTTAATAGAGGAGCTTTGCCGCAACATATCTTATTTTTACCTTATCGGTCAGGCCGCAAAAATACAAGTGGCTCGACCGTATTAACAGGGTCGGGGCGCTCAAAGCGACCTGAACCATATTGGCTCTTCACCTCTTTATCGTTCAGGCCGCGAAAGCAAGCGGCCCGACCGTTTAGGCCGGGTCGGGGCGCTCATAGCGACCTGAACCGTATTAGCACTTCACCTCTTAATCGGTCAGGCCGCGGAAGGCAAGCGGCTCGACCGTTTAGGCCGGGTCGGGGCGCTCGAAGCGACCTGAACCGTATTAGCAATTCACTTCTTGATCGGTCAGGCCGCGAAAGCAAGCGGCCCGACCGTTTAGGCAGCACAATCCTAACCTAAAGGGAATCTTTTCCATCGAATCCATCTATAATGCCATAACTATCCCGGTAAAAATTCTGTTCATCATAGCCCGTCAATTCCATTAATAATACCTTATTGCAAAGAATACCTTTTCTTAATCCGCAATAATCAGGAAAGGAAGTATAAGGCCAATCCTCGATTCTTTTTACCAGACCGGCTTTCCATGGGTTCCGGTGACAATAGTGCATTGCATTGATAAGGTAGTTACCGGATTTTTCTTTCTTACCTGTAATCAACAACTTTGATTTAGTTTTTTGTTGAAATAATGAACCGGTTGTTTTATTCTGTTTGTTAATTGCTTGTGAGTAAGAACTTAATAGTTTTCCTATTGAATAAGACAACTCCTGCATTTCCTTACCACCAAAACCAAGTCGGGTGTTGCAAGATTCTTCATTCGCATGTAGGATCAGATGGAAGTGATTCGGCATCAAACACCAGCATAAAATATCACAGCATGGCTTTAGATGATGGTGCATCTTTTTTAAAAAGAATAAATAATTTTCATCGTTGAAAAATATTGGATATCTGTTGTTGCCACGATTATAAACGTGATAGGACTCGTGTAATGAAAAGTTCATATCAGAGAATAATTGATTTACTTGGTCGGTCAGGCTGCGAAAGCAAGCGGTCCGACCGTATTGGCAGGGTCGGGTGCTCAAAGCGACCTGAACCGTATTGGCACTTCACTTCTTTATCGGTCAGGCCGCGGAAGGCAAGCGGCCTGATTGTTAGAACAGGGTCGGGCCGCTCAAAGCAACCTGAACCATATTGGCGCTTCACTTCTTTATCGGTCAGGCCGCGGAAGCAAGCGGCACGACCGTATTGACAGGGTCGGGGCGCTCGAAGCGACCTGAACCATATTGGGCACTTCACTTCTTGATCGGTCAGGCCGCGGAAGGCAAGCGGCCCGACCGTTAGAGGTAGTTCCTAATAAAGTGAGTAACAAAATTTGGAATGAATTGATTGTCCAGTCTGCTGCCATATATCTTCTTTGGGCTTTTATTTTTGATTCCATCGTTTACCGCATTTATAATTATATCTTCTATCCTTCTTGTATTCACCAAGGGGTCAAATAATTCATTTGCTCTCTCTCTGCCTGCTGCTGCTATTTTGTTCAGCAAAGCTCTGTTACTGTCCAATAATTCAATCGTCTTTGCATATCCGTTCGCATCGCCCGGTTCAAAATAAAAACCTGTTTCGCCCTGCACAATTAATTCTTCCGTAGCGCCATCCCAATTGGTTACCAAGGGAACTAATCCTGCCTTCATGGCTTCTACAACCGCCACAGGGAAGCCTTCCTTTAATGATGGCAAAATAAAAATATCTTGTTGCTGTAATAAGTTTATCACTTCTTCATTGGATAAAGAAGGAAAAACTGAAAGATTGCTTTGCTGTGCCATCAGTTTTTCAACATCCTCTTTAACGATGCCATCACCTACAATCATCCATTGCACCGAAACTGATTTTTCTTTTAAGAGAGCATTAATCTTCGGTAATATTTGAAATTGCTTATTATCATCATCAAGGTTTCTTACACAATAAAATATTTTCAACAAATCATTTTTCTTATCTGCAACAGCAATAGAGGGAACAGGAAATCTGCAATATTTAATATCAGCTATTCTTAGAGGTAACATCTGGTATAAGTTTTTATAAATAACCGGGCTGATGCAAATGAAGCTGTTTATTGCAGCGCCATGCTTTTTTGCCAGATCATAATAATAATCATAATTACCGTGAACTATTTGCACCGCAGGGTTTTGCAAACCCAATTGGCTCATCATTCCAAGCTCTAACCAATCATGCGCCACTACTACCGATTGCTCATCCGGTAATAATTTTGCCAATTGCTTACAGGTGTAATAGAAATTCCATTTAGGCGAATAATAAAAAATTTGCTGGGTAGTAGCGCCTTCTAACAATGGCATTTTATAATCAGCTACCTGGTCTTTATTAATGGTAAAGATTACATGATTCTCAATATTGGAATTGATTGAAAATTTCAATAAATTTTTGATAACAGATAAAACGCCTCCGCCTGTTCCATTATGAAAATGAATGATTTTAATTTTCTGCAAAGACTTTCTGCATAAGGTTTAGGTAATAGCGTTGGTATTGAGCTACCGTATCGTTTGCATTTTGTTTTGTCAAAATATTTTTCCTTGCCTGCATACTCATTTTATAACGAAAATCATTGTTTGAAATCAGTTTGTTTAATGCAACCGTTATTTCCTGATGCTTATACGGATTTACCAACAACCCTGATTTTTCATTCTCTATCAAATCCGCCATGCCTGCATTGTTGCTACCCACAACGGCTTTGCCTGCTGCCATTGCTTCGGCACAGGTGTAGGAAAAACTTTCAAACAGACTGGGCAATAAAACAATTTCACTATCAGAGATTGCCGCAGGCAAATCTTCGTAAGCCACTCCATCCATAAACTCTACACGGTCGTTCACTTCTTTCAATTGAAGTTTCATCCAATTCCGCATGGTGATATTATTATCAGGCCCTGGCCCATCATCGCCTATCACCCTGAACTGCCAATCAGGATATTTTTGCAGCATTTTCTTCATGGCTTTTGTAGCATTTACCAAACCCTTCAGCACATTTAATCTTCCAAAAAATACAATTCGTTCGTATGTTACTTTTTCAATAATCGGGATATCGAGCAATTGCTGCGATGGAAAAAAGAGATTGGATATCACTGTAATTTTTCCTGCATCCAATTGCCAGTTATCAACAGCCCAATCCTTCATAGCCTGGGAAGGTGCGGTAATATAATCGGCTAATTGTATAAATTGGTAATCGCTATCGGCATTTTTATTGTAAGGCCGCCAATAACCCAAATCAAATTTTAATCTTCTTACAGCGCCCAATACAAAACGCAGTTTTGCTGTAAAAGGCAGATAGGTTTTCTTGAGGCTTTCTACCAAATGATTGGGCGCATGTAAACGAACCACCAAAGGAATAGAAGGAAATTTCTTTTTTATTTCCCAGGCATTGCCGTTTATTTCCGGACTTTCTATCCAATCAAAAGAGGTGATGGCTTCCTGCGCTGCAAAAACAGGCACTACCTTTTCTTTAAAATCATTTCCGTTTTCACATTGCACCCGATGCACCCGGTAACCATCTGTCGCTTCACTTCCTGCACGGTAAGTGCTACCTGCA
>JAFDXH010000076.1 GCA_018268075.1 Bacteroidota bacterium
GATAACGCTTGCACCCTCCGTATTACCGCGGCTGCTGGCACGGAGTTAGCCGGTGCTTATTCCTCTGGTACCGTCAAGTCCGCAAGAATGCAGACATTTCTTCCCAGATAAAAGGAGTTTACAACCCAGAGGGCCTTAATCCTCCACGCGGCATGGCTGGTTCAGACTTGCGTCCATTGACCAATATTCCTTACTGCTGCCTCCCGTAGGAGTCGGGCCCGTGTCTCAGTGCCCGTGTGACTGGTCGTGCTCTCACACCAATTACTGATCGCAGACTTGGTGGGCCATTACCCCGCCAACTATCTAATCAGGTGCACGCCCATCTTTAACCGCCGGAGCTATTATATTAATAAGATGCCTTATCAATATATTACGGAGTATTAATCCCTCTTTCGAGGGGCTATTCTCCAGTTAAAGGAAGGTTGCGTACATGTTCCTCACCCGTTTGCCGGTCGCCGGCAGGTATTGCTACCCCCGCTGCCCCACGACTTGCATGTATTAAGCCTGCCGCTAGCGTTCATCCTGAGCCAGGATCAAACTCTCCATTGTAAATGTTGTTTGATCTGACTATCAAATTTTCTCATCGAAAAATTAACGTCAAAATTCTAATTTGTTACGCTAAACTTTACCTTGTTGAATCATAAAGATTCAGTGCTGTTACTTCCAAACTTTCAAAGATCTTTTGGCTTTTTTGCCACCCTATTTTCATCCCTTTTTGATTAGGATTTCATTTTGGGAGTGCAAAAGTAAAAGCCTTTTTTATACTGACCAAATTTATTTTAAAAATTTAGTCAACTATTTTTGTTTTTACTTTTTATTAACCCTTTGTTTTTTAAGAACTTGCTTTATTTTTTAAAAGCGGATTGCAAAGATAAGGGTGATTATTTTACTGACAAAAATTACTGTGAAATAAATTCAAAAAAAATTAAAATACTTTTCAAAACAAGTATCCGACTACATTATTCCTATATCTACGATTCATCGTTTTACCTTTCTGCTTTTGTTCTCAACTTTTTATATAGCTGGTTAAATAATTCATTAAACAATATAGACGAAGGCTTGCCCATAGTTTCATACACTTCCTGATAACAGCTTACACGCAACTGCTCCTTTTCATCGTGTCCATCAGAGTTTATAATAATCTCCAATAATGTTTTCATTTCATTGCCTGTATCAAAATATGGATACAACCGGATTAAAGGCACACTTGAATTCTGAACTTTATTATAATACCCTACCGTGTATTTTACATCTGCACTATCTGTAATGCCATTTACTAAAAATGAATCTGCATATAAGTATAGTGTGTCTGCCACAACCTGTAAGGGTTTAATGATAGCCTCATCATTTCTATGATTAGCCTGCAAAAAGAAACGCCCCCCATTTGATACGGAATAATGTGTGGTATCAACTAAATACCTATTAATCGGGGTGATTAAATTTTTATTGTTGATAACCGATTCTGTACTTAATACCCAGGGAATAATCTCTTCATTATCACTTCTTCCACTTAAATTAAACTCTCTCGATTTAATATGTAATGTAAATTTTACTACATCTACCAATTTACTTCTTTCCTTCTGTGATTCAGGACTTGGTGTGATTATGTAGATACCTTTTCCGGCTATAATGGTACGTACCCTATCGCGAGGAGATGACCATTTCATTTTATCTGTTTCTGAAAGGTGACTGCCTGGTTTTAATAATTCATTGGTGGTAAGATTCACCACCTGGCCATTTACCTTGGTTACAGTGTATTGGCTATAAATGCTTACGGCTACTAATAATGAAGTGAGCATTAATGATATTCTTTTCATAATAAAAATTTTTAAATTTTTTGATTTGCAAAAAATTCTAAAGTGTTTGAAAAATTAATTTTTAATGTTGTTTTATAAAATAGAACTGTCCCCCTTCATTTCCATCCCGGCCAAATGCATTTAATTCAGGCTCTCTATTTGTTTGATTTTTTACTCCCTCAAATATTTGGTTATATAATGTTTTCACGGAAAATATTTGCTCTTCATTCATTGTGAGTGCTTTAATAACCATTTGAATAAAAACACTTTCGCCTGGCACTTTTTCCAGTCCGCCGCTTGTAAGGATTTGACGACTTTTGAATTGCCATTCATTTCGGGCAGTTAACCGGTCTATTGCATTATCATCTGCGCCTCTCATTGCTGCACTATAGCAGGCGTCTGAAAGCATTAACAGGTGCTTTGCTTTACAGGCATAAATAATCTCTGAGAGATTACCATTACTAATATAATCTATTGGGGTATCTGCATCTAATGGCACCCAATACCCTATAGCATCGGCTCCCTCTTTCTTAATATATGTTCCGTGGCCTGCAAAAAGTATAATAATGTTGTCGTTGACTGTTAATGATTGTAACTTAGAGCTAAGAACATTCAAGATTTCTCTTCTGTCTTTGTTGTACACTTCTACAATATTTCCGGTTTCAAATCCATATTTCTCTATTAAGATTTTTTTATAAGATTTAGCTTCTTCTATAGTGGAAGGGAGTGGTTTCCATTTGTTTCCTTTGTAATCACTGCAGGCTATCAATACTGCGTGGTACACTGGCTGCTCTGTAGGCGGTATAGGAGGAATGCTTATTTCATTTTCAACTTTTCCTTTCCTTTCTATTTCAAATGTCTGTGATGCGATCGCACCATTTTTATTAGCTGCCTGAATAGTAAATGATTGGCTCATCTTATCTATAGAAGCAGATATATATCCGCCCGTTTGTATAGCTACCTCTTTTCCATTAATCTTTGCCCATGCTATTTCTCCCACATTCCTTATAGTAGCACTTACGAACAGGCTCTTGCCATCTGATACTTCTACTGCATTGCCACGTAATAATCTGGGAGTCAATATGTTTATTTCAATCGGTATTTTGCCCTCAATAGATGCTTTATTGAGTTCAAGAGTAATTGCCTGAATCTTTGCCGACAACCCAATTAACTCAGGATAAATTACCAAGGCTTTTCTATAATACTCCAAGGCCATCTCTTTGTTGCCCAACTGTTCATTTATATAAGCAAGCTTAGAAAGTACATTTGTATATTCTATATTAATTGATAGTCCAGGGTTGGAAGCGGTATTTACATCCTGGTAATCTTCTGTAGCATGAGTTAATAGTAACCGAGCTTTTTCATAATTTTTCTTTTCAATGTAGTCGCAACAGGCAATTATATAGTTTTTTAGAAAACTCCATGACGGAAATTCATCAACATAGCTGGTTAGTTTCCGTTTTTTGTAATCATTATAAATAGTAGCAGCATTTTTAAATTGATCAGAGGCTAGATATACAAGTATCAGGTTTATGTGTATAAAACTATTGGAAGAATCTAAAGAAAGGCCCCTTTTAAAGTCTGCAATAGCTTCATTTATTTTGGCGGTTTTATAAAAAAACAATCCCCTATTGTTAAGTGCGCTTACAAGATTCGGATCTATGGATAGTGCAGTGTTATAAGCTTCTAAAGCAAGGTCATTCCGATGTTGATTAGAATAAACTGAACCCAGATTATCATAGGCTGCCGCATCATCCGTATTTAATTTCAGTGCTATCTTCAAGCATATAATAGCAGAATCCAAATTTATTATACCCTTGTAAAAGGCGCCCAGCTTACTCCATGTAGTTGCCGACGTGGGCTCTATTTTTAATGCATGATAAAAGTCAGCTTTTGCCAAATCATATTTCTTTAGGAAAGTGAAAACATAAGCACGGTTACTTAAAAGAGCGAGGTCATCTGGGTAATATTGGAGTGCAACCGAATAATCGCTTGCTGCCAATTCATAATTTTTCTGATTAAAAAAAGTATTAGCTCTATTATTTCGGGGTGCATTAGCTTTAGGATCTATCTGAAGTGCCTTAGAATAATCTTCTATCGCCTTATCAAATTTTGAGGTACTGTTATAAAAATTACCCCGTTGAGTCAATGTAAAAACTGAGTTTGAATCAATGGATAAGGCCCTATTAAAATCTCTTATTGCGTATTCATTTTTTTTCATTTTAGCATAGCAATTTGCTCTGCTTGCTAAAACATCAACATTCAAAGAATCTTTTCGAAATAAAAAATTATAATCATTTACCGCCAGATCATATTTGCCAAGTTGTATGTAGGCTTCAGCTCTGGCCAACCTCCCGTCAGTAGCAGCGGAATCCAGCAAAAGCATCGCATTAAAATCTTCTAATGCCTTTGTGGGCTGATTCAATTTTAAATAAACATTTCCTCTATTAAAAACTGGATCTACATTTTTTGAATTTCCAAGAATAGCCTGAGTATAGTCTGAAATGGCAAGTTGGTATTGCCCCAAATTTTTATACAAATTCCCACGGCTGTTCCATAAATATAAGTTACCGGGGTTGAGGCTAATGGCGCGAGACAAATCTTTTAATGCCTTATCATATTGTCCAAGGATAGTATAGCAGATACCTCTGGAATTTAAAATTCCTTCATTTAATGAATCTAAGGAAATCGCTTTGGACAAATCAGCAATGGCATCATGATAATTTTTGGTATAATAATAACACATGCCTCTATTATAATAAGCATACAGAGAAAGGGTATCTGATGAAATGTATTGAGAGAAATCTTCAATGGCCTGTTGAAATTTATTCTGCCAATAAAAAGTATTGCCTCTGTTGTACCACGCCTTCCAGTAATGAGGGTCTATTGCTAATGATTTATTAAAATCAGCAAGTGCCGTATCTAATTTTTCCTGCCAATAATGATTTAGCCCTCTTCTGTTCCATATATCTGCATCTGTTGTATTTATTTTTAAAAGCTGTTGAATGTCTGCCAATGAAGAGTCATATTTTTTAAAAAAATAATAGGCTTCAGCTCTTAATTTAAGTACTTCAAAATTATTCTTGTCCATAAACATCACTTTGCTAAAATCTAAAATGGCGGCTCTCTGCTCAGATTTTTCCATATAGGCTCTTCCGCGCAGTATATAATTCTGCAAACTATCCGGATGTGCATTTATCTCCAATGTAAGCATAGAAATGCGCTGGGACACACTTTGCTGTGATCGGGCATTCAAAGTAAGAGTGCAGTAAAATATAAAAATCAAAATTTTCATAATCAACTTTTGATTGTACTCATTTAATTTTTGTTTAAGATTTCCGAAGGTTTGGGTAAATATTTTCTTTGCCGGAAATACTCTATCCAAGTGAAAATGAATGATGGAAGAAAAAGAGCCACATGCATGTTAAAGAAAAATAGCGCTATCAATGAGAGAAAAAACATGGAACCGAAATAGGAGATATATCCTGAAATAAACTTTATAAGGTCGGGGGAAAAAATAAAATTAAATTTAAATTTAATCTCTGGCATCTTATGATACCAGGATAAATAGGTAAGAAATGAAAAGGATATCCATAAAATAAACAGGAAAAGGTAACTTACCAGATGCTCCATATTTAATAGAGACAAATAAATATTTGCAAGCAATACCGGCCCGCTCATTACCCCCACAGGTGTAAAATGATTGTCATCAGCAAAATTGCCAATAATGACAATGCGGTTCTTAAAGATGGTTGCAAATTCTTCCGGATTGGCTTCCATTAAAATAAGTAATTCACCAAGGTTATAGGACTGTGTGAGTTTAGATGTATTTTCTTTTACCTGCTTATCTGTAAGGTAAAAACTTGGCCAAATAGCCGTAAAGCATAGGTGGCCATTGCAGGTGGTATTCAAAAGCCTGTCTTGGTATTGAGCATTGTTAAGCTTTTTATGCAACAGTACCGGAATAGAATTTATTACACTGTGATCCCAAATTTTAAATTTATTAAAGCCAAAACCATAAGTGGTATAGCCTGAAAACCCATACTGCGCCTTATATAACGGAGTTTTAAAAATACCATCAGAACCTTTTATTATAGGAATAAGCAATTGAGGGTTCTTACTTATTTCCTGTTGCATCAACGTATCTATAGCAGTATTTACCGAGTACGGAAAATAAAACTGAATGTCCAACACCACATACCTGACCATATCTTTATGGCTATTAATTAATTTTAAGAGTTCATAAATTTTCTCTCTGTTGCTAATAGCTATATTTCCATATTCTGTAGTATCGTTTACAAGAGTCAGGTCTTTACCAGTATTAATAAACAAAAAATCTGTCTTTATTCTGGGATCTGCACCAAATACATTGTACTTCCAATAGGCAAATTTTTTAAAAAAGCCATCTTCTATCGAAAAAGAAAAAAAAGAGCGCTGATAGGCCAGAGTGGCCAATAAAATCAAAAGCCCCAAGGTGGCCGAAAAAATAATCTTTCTTTTCATGATATCAATTTTCTATCAGCTTCTATTAGTTTCATTCTCATTAGTATTTTTTTCATTAAACATTAATTGCATTTGAATGCGGCCTTCTTGATAATCGGCCCAATTAAAATGAGTAAGAAACTCTGTAGCAGATTGAGCACCCTTTACAAACATTTTAATTTTGCTTTCATCATTCACAAAAAAGTTTAACCAATTAAATTCTGATAATTCTATTTTTCCTATTCCTTTCTTAAATACATTATTCTTGATCAAAAAATCTTTATCATAATAATATCTAATGGTATTGAAAAGGCCGCCCAAATACTCTCCCAGCGAGTTGGGGATGAGGTCATCGTCATCATCCTCGGCAGTATCTGGGGCTGTGTCATCCAGGTCTATTCCAAAAGAAGGCAACCTCGGCTCCACTATGCGCGCGTTGTAAAAAATATTGATTGGAAAATCGCTCATTAGCCCACCGTCAACAAACCTGGCCTTTCTGGGAATATTTTTATCAGTACCAAAATGCTTAAGCCAAGCATTTTTTAATTGTGCGCTTTTACGGGGAATTTTTTCAATATTGTATGACCTGAAGAAAATAGGAATACTCATAGAAGCTCTTACAAAACTTGCCGGGTGTATATCATCTTGGTTTTCACAAAAAAGTTCACACATTTTGGGAAACTCAATTTTGTTCTGCGATGTAAGCTCTGAGCTGATTAGGGTTACATCAGCAAATAATGATTTTGCATTTTGTTTTGTAGGGTTTCTTACTGAAAGGGTGGGCAAATGCTCTGCCTTCCTGTTAAATTCGGATACTGTACTTACCCCATTTTCCTCCATTATATTTTTTATCCAGTCATAAAAATACTTGCCAGGATTAAGCCCATGACCGCCTTCTCGCAGAGATTTGAAAAGGTGATTGGCTGAATAAAGAATGAAGCCAATCAACACCAGATGAAAAGCTGTAAGTATATAAGATACCCTTAGCGCCACTAATGCCCAAGGATAATAATTTCGCAAACCAAGAAAAATAAAATCAGCAATTGTTAATCCAATCAAAATCAGCAAAATACCTGTAAACCATTTTTGCACCTGACGTTTAAAATTCTTGTGAGTGATAAATGTTTTGATCAACCACCTCACATGGGGCTTCCCATCTACCAGGTCAAAAAAATTGAGGTTGGTCAAGTATTCTAAAATGCGCGGCGATTTCTCTTCCTCCTTTTTTCCAATTACCGTTATTAATGCAGTATTGATAGCCCCGGCACTGGTTCCGGCCAATCTTAGAAATCGAATGCCTGCTTGTTCTAAAATATAAGTGTAACCTACCAATGCAACGCCCAATACTCCGCCCCCCTTTTGCACCAGGTTCACATACTGATGCCCTTGATCATCTAATGTATCCGACACAAGCAGGGACTCAAAATTATCGCCAAATTTGTTTTTCAGGTTGGCAATGCACTGCAACACATCTGGGTGCTGCGTGTAATCTGCAACGGTAATACTATTTTTTGTAGCTGGTTTTTTTCTTCTCATATTATTTATTTATACCAGAGCCCATCGTGTCGCTTTATTATATTCTCGTTTGTACCTGAAGTATGAAAAGGTTGCTTTTATAATGGATAGTTTCGGGTATATTGTTTTTATACCTATTACACTCTACCCCTAATTGAATGCGTGCATTATATGCTTCTAAAAATTCAAACCCAATCATGGGTACCAGACTTTGATGTGGATTATTTTGATTCTTAATATCCATATTTAAATTTTCGTATCTGCAACTCAATTCTATTGATGTAAGCCTCCTGTAGTTGATAGCATAGCGAATATTGGGTAGTAAATAAAAACCGCTCATCTGGTATGCGCTGATATGATGCCGCCTTGTCAAGGGGTCTATACTAAAAAATAAAATATGGTTAATGCCTTTCTTGTATTCTGCATCAAGCTCCAATGAAAACCTGCTTTGAAGCGAAATGGCAGCAGATAAATCAATACCGAATGCATAAATTTTTTCTTTATTATGCACACCATAACCACCATTCAATCCCAACTTTATTTTTTTTGTGGGTTCTACCTGAAGGCGCAGGGTTACCTGTTTTCCGTTGTCATCATCCGCTACCTGGTTTTTATTGTTTCCGTTTATTACATCTAATTCATACCGCCATGGAATTACACCTTTAAACTCACCAAACATACCCAACCCTATTTGAAAACTTTGCCAGCCATTGTTTCCAAAAGCATAATATTGATTGGAATAATCAAAGGATTTTACAATGGTAACAGAATAATTGTCTTCTAGGCCAAATGCCGGCCTGAACTGGCCCATCTTAAATTGCATGAAGGAGTTGAGCCTATAAGTAAGATAGGCATTTTCAAGAACTTTGCTTTTGGGATCACTCTTAAAATCAGCAAGATTTACCAGCAGTACCGCCTCTGTACGGTCACTAATTCGTGCACTGAATTGAGCACGGGCACGTCGAATGTCGAATGAATTACTGACACCGTTTTCGTCAGAGTGATGTATTCCACGGGTATCTATATTTTTAGAAAGGCTCACCAGATAGCGGGTTTGAAACAATCCGGCAAAGGCTACTTTTGATTTTACAGAATCCGAAACATTCTTTTTCTGGGCTGTACCTTTTACTACTATTAATGAAAGAGCAAACCCAATAAAAAACTTTCTACTACGATGCCCAAAGGCTAACCGGCAAAATGTATAACTCGCTTGCGTATAATCATACATGTTAGTAATTTTTCTTGACTCATAAAATGAATAGCTCAAATGTAAAGGCAAAGACAAAAGGGCTTAGGCCGCTACAGGGTCTTTGGCCACTTTTAAATTATTTTGTTTTGATCGTCCGTTTCGGTAAAAGAAAAAGCCTCCTCCTAATATCATTAATACTCCCAGCGCAGAAATAATAGTATGCTTTACAGGTGTGCCTATATTATAGGTGAGGATTGCTTTTCCAAAACTATCCTTCTCAATCTTTGCACCAGAAGCTCTTGCCGGCAAATGTAATTTCTGGGTTTGCTGCAATAAGGCACCATTACTTACTATATCCTGAGATATGATGAATTCTTTATCACTAAGCTTTGTTACATCAGGATCTTTAGTATCCAGTGACGCTGTCCATTTTCCGTTTTTATCATTTTTTACAATACCATTTACATCAAATTTCATAGTATAGGTACGATTCATTTCTTCTTCCGAATATTTAAAATTGGTAAGAATGTATTTGGGTAAAGCATCTTCCATAGAACGCTTGAGATTAGAGGTATTGTTACCTACATATTGCTTAAATGCAGCCCACTGAGATGCGTTCAATTTCATAGAAACCGCTACTGAAGCATTACCTAATTCATCCAGCGTTACATCAAATAATTGTTTAAGGCCTTTCACTTCCTCTTGAGCTTTGGCACCAAATGAAATAATGAATAAAGCCATAATAGTAAAGACCCATTTTGTTATTGTCTGTTTCATAAAAATTATTGAAGAGATTTTAAAATATTACTTACTGTATTTTGGTATTTACTTCCTGTACTGGAATTAAAACCGGTGGCTATACCTACCATTCCATTTTGTGAAGGCTTGAATGCTGCCAACCATAAAATACTTCCGCCATTATAGCTGGTTTGCCCATTGTATATAGTATATCCACGAGATTGGCCATGGCTCTGATAATCAAGGTTGGCGCCCATTGAATAAATAAATTGTTGGATTGACTTAATACATTGTTCACCACTTGTAGCATTGGGAAAATTATAAACCTCTACATAGGCAGAGTTATTACTATTACTTATGAGGTTTCTGAGCTGTGGCATTGATTGAGAATTTGCTCCGGATATGTGCCATGAGGAGGGGTAAGCAAAAGTTACCGGCCCCTGAAAAAATGTAAAGCCGGATGGCGCATTTCTGTTGCCTCCATTATTATTTCCCCCATTGTTTCCACCTTCATTATTTCCACCTTCATTGTTTTGCCGGTTACCACCATTATTTCCATTATCGCCCTGCACATTTGGTGCATTATTCTGTGCCTGTTGCACATTTACTTTTTGGCCTCCTTGTTCAAAACTTTGGCCGATCTCATCAATATTTCTGCGCAGATTGGGATCATCCTTTAGCTCCATTGCTACTGCTCCCTTTTTTATTGATTCTCTTACATCTATTATTTTATATCTATCATCACCAGATTGCATCCCTTTTATAAATTCCTGAATTTCCTTCATCCCTGTCTCTAATGCCTGCTGTGTTGTCATCATACCGGTTGGATTATTCTTGTCTGCAAGCCCTTCGCCACCTATTCCTGTAGCTTCAATAGCATAATAATTATTATTCATTCGGAAGCCTGGATATGCATGGCCTGGTATGAGAAAAATAATCGGGTCCAGGCCGGCATTCATCATGATGCTCGCATATAAAAGTGATAGTTCGATGCAAAGGCCAGTTTTACCGGTAACCACTTCACGCGGTAGCCTTATGCTCTGCACACCTGAAGACACATCCCCTATAGTGGCCGGAACGCCAGATGTACCACTATATACAAAATGGCTTATAAGTGTGGAATAGTAAATGCCCGACATAAAACGTATGCCTTTTGCATCATCATTAGTTACTGAAGCATCTTCGCCTTTTAAAACCTTCTCCTGAATTTTTTGTGTAAAATATTTAATGATGGGATCTTCCGGAGTAACAAGGCAGGTAAGCAAGTGGGCATTATCAAAATATTCCCCGGGCGTTCTTATTTCATCACTTGGTATAAAGGTGTACATAAATTCATTTCTTCCCTTTATTTCAATTCCAAAACTTTCGTCCTTCTGTTCAATATTGCTTCCTGTAATTTTTATATTTACTTTTTCTTTGGAAGCGGTAGTTTTTTCTACAATTTTTTGGTCAAATGAAGGATAGCAATTGACTACTACTGACTGGCCTGGCAGTAATAAAGGAAATTTTTCCACTTCAGTCCATTCAATATATCCGGGTAGCTGATAGCTTACCGTTACGTTTTGCGCAGCATTGTTGCTATTGTTTGTTACCAGCATTTTAAAAAGGCTGTACTTGCCTTCCAGCGCATCTTCATTAGCATATACTTTATATACGGAAGGCATAATTAAGGGGGCATGAGTAATTTTCACATCAAGATTTGCTGGCGAAACGAGGCCCATAATTGGCCTATGAAAAGCCATTAGCAACCCTGCTACTACTAAAATGGCAGGTAGGATACTGCTTTTCTTTTTAAAATCCGAAACAATTACTTTCATAATATTTGGTTTATTGATTTAAGTAAAAATGCCACAAAAGGCACTTTGCAGTTTTATAGGGTATTGGAAATGTGGTGTAAATTATTCTTTGCTCATAACCTATTAAATACTCCAAATGGAGTAGATAGATCCAAAAAATAAATCCGCTTTAATCTGCTTCAACTAATTTTATTGTTGAAAAATTGAATAGATTTTTTATTGTACGGCTATTGCAGACACACTAAATCTGGCAGCCTTACTTCCTTTGGGTGCATTTCCTTTAAATTTAAAAGAGGTACTACCTCCGCCAGAAATACTTCCTTCCTTTCTATATTGTAAAGAACCCGTTTGCTCGCCATCTGCATTCAAGAAAGTGGCTGTAACGATTATATTGTGAAAAGAAACCTGATTGTTAGGGTTTCTTATGCTGCCTTCCAATACTGCTTCCAAAAGAAGATTTTTACGAAACGTTCCTGAGATCACTAAATTTTTTATTGCAACTGTTTGTGGTTTGTCCTCCTTTTTTTCAGTTGTTTCTACCTGCCTTTTTCTTTGTTCAGGCTTAGGTGGTGATTTTTTTTCTTTCTTTAGTTCCTTTTCCGCAGAAACAGGTTTTTCCTGCTGAACAGACATTCCTCCTATTGCAAAACCACCATGATCTGTTGTACCTGATTTTTTTGAAATATTGCTGCTATCCATAGATAAAAGAGCAGTGATTGAATCCATTGAAATTTCTTTAACGGTATCCTTATGTACCTCTACCTTTGGTGCTACAGAGTCTTTTTTCAAAGCTATTATTGGCGGTACTTCTGCCATTTTTTTGGGTGCTTTATTAAAATACCAGAAGAGGCCTCCTCCACCTGCCAGCAAAATTACTGCACCTATTACCAGCAGGTTTTTTCTAAAATATTGGTGAGAATTCTTAGTCATATTTTGATTGATGGCAGAGTCCGGTAATTCCTTTTTTTGAGATTCAGGCAGGTCTCTTTTTTCCGTAAAAACAGGTGGGGCCGCAGTTTCAAACAAGCCCTTCAGCTCCTCTATATCATTTGCACATTTCCAATCCGGCATTCCTGTTTTCCAAACAAGTGTATCTTTTGAAATTTCTTTTTGTTCAAGTTCCTCCAGAGAAAAAGGGCCCGATTGAACTGTTCCATCATGCAGAAAGTAAGGCTTCATTATTTTGATTGAATAAAAAATGAGGAATACATAAACTAATTGGCATTAAAAGCGTACTTGCTTGCAAATTATAAGTACAATGCTGTAATCCCTATACTCAAAATGGAGTAGATATGCAGGAAGATTTATTTAGTTTTGAAAACAGTTTCACTCTGGTAGAAATAAAACACTTTGATTAAATTGCCAGAATTGTCAATAAAAAAAGCAGCATAATGAAAAACATTGTAATCGGTTTTTTCATCTCATGGTTAATGATCCATACTGCAAATGGGCAGCCATACAGTTTTAAAATAATTCCATTGGGCGTGCATGGTGGTAGCGATGAGAGTAATCTTTCTGCTTATATGATTGCACCGATAAAATCGGATCATTACGTATGCTTGGATGCTGGCACCTTATATTCGGGTATCAGAGTGGCTGTTCAAAATAAAGTTTTTCGTGGCAGTATAGATAGTGTATTAAGAACCTGCATAAAGGGCTATCTCATTTCACATGCACATTTGGATCATGTTTCCGGCATGATACTTAATTCTCCGGACGATACTGCCAAAAATATCTATGGATTGCCCTCTGTTCTGAATATAATAAAAGACAAATACTTTACCTGGACAAGCTGGGCAAACTTTGCCAATGAAGGCGATGCCCCACACTTAAACAAATACCACTATACCAGGCTCGATACAGCACAGGAAACGGCAATCAGTAATACTGAAATGACGGTAAGCGCCTATTCATTAAGTCATGGCACTAATTATGAAAGCACTGCTTTTTTAGTAAGCCACCAAAATAATTATATCCTTTACTTAGGAGATACGGGGCCGGATTCTGTAGAGCACTCGAACAAATTACAATCACTATGGCAACATGTAGCGCCACTTATTGTATCTAAAAAATTGAAAGCCATCTTAATTGAAGTGTCCTTCCCAAATGAACAGCCAGACAGCCAGCTCTTCGGACACCTAACCCCAAAATGGCTGAAAGCAGAATTAAATACCTTGGGCAAAATAACAGGAAAAGCAGCCTTAAAAAATTTCCCGGTAGTAGTTACGCACATCAAGCCCAAGGGGAGCAATGAAATGAAGATAAAAAAACAATTGGCTGCAGAAAATGATTTAAAAATAAAATTTATTTACCCACGGCAAGGCGTGAAGCTGAGGTTTTAGGCTACCATAAATAAAATCACCTACCCCAACTCAGGATATAAGGAAAAATCTTTCATCCATTCTTTTACTTCACCCTTTACGGTAGCGATTATTTTGTCGTCTTCCAGATTCATTAATACCTTGTCCACCAATTCTACTACTTTTTCCATATCTCTTTCGTTCATACCCCTTGTGGTGATAGCAGAAACACCTACCCTTATCCCAGATGTAACGAATGGGCTTTTATCATCAAAAGGAACCGCATTTTTATTTAAAGTAATTGCTGCTCTGTCCAATGTTTCCTGAGCCTTTTTACCAGTAATATTCTTATTGCGAAGGTCTATCAGCATAAGGTGATTATCTGTGCCGCCACTTATAATATTATATCCCCTATTATTAAAAGCTGCTGCCATTGCCCGTGCGTTAGTCTGAATTTGTTTTGCATAAGCTGTAAAATCATCTGTCAGTATCTCACCAAAAGCAATCGCTTTAGCTGCTATCACATGCTCCAACGGGCCACCTTGTGCACCGGGGAAAACGGCCATATCAATAAGATGGCTCATCATGCGTATTTCACCTTTTGGAGTTTTGAGTCCGAATGGATTTTCAAAATCTTTTTTCATTAAAATAATACCCCCTCGCGGCCCTCTTAAAGTTTTGTGGGTAGTAGAGGTTACAAAATGACAATGATCAAATGGGGAATTCAATAATCCCTTAGCTATCAATGCTGCCGGATGAGCCATATCGCACATTACAAATGCGCCTATTTCATCTGCCACCCTTCTTATGCGCGCATAGTCCCAATCGCGACTGTATGCCGAGGCACCGCATATAATCATTTTTGGTTTTACTTCCCTTGCTTGGCGTTCCAGCATTTCGTAATCAAGAAGCCCCGTATCTTTATTTACGGCATAAAAATGTGGTTCAAATAATTTTCCCGAAAAATTCACCGGAGATCCGTGTGTAAGATGCCCTCCCATACTCAAATCGAGCCCCAATACTTTGTCGCCGGGCTTCAGCACAGCAAACATAAGTGCAAAATTGGCCTGAGCACCACTATGGGGCTGTACATTAGCATATTCACAATTAAAAATCTGTTTCAAGCGATCAATAGCAAGTTGCTCACTTTCATCTACAAATTCGCATCCGCCATAATACCTTTTTCCAGGATAGCCTTCAGCATACTTATTAGTAAGTACACTTCCCATAGCCTGTATTACCTGCAATGAAGTAAAATTTTCTGAGGCAATTAGTTCTATCCCTTCCCTTTGCCTGTTAAGTTCCTTTGCTATAATTTCAAAAATTTGGCTATCTCTTTTCATTTTTCCTATTTAAAAACAAACCTACAAAAAGTTTGTCACGTGAATTAATTTTGGCGCAAAACTATAATTTCGATTGGGAGATTTTATTTCAAATTTGATAATAACCCATCATCACTTTTAGTGGGTGTGGTTCAAATGATTGCATTGCTATACTGCCTATGGGCGGTGAAGATTCCGCCAAGGCACTCCGCACTAGTTAGTGTCTCCACCAACCATTGGCAATTTGAAATACTCCCCTTTAGTTCAACATAAACTCAATAAAAAAAACATTTACTATATTCACATCCCTTTTTTGAGAGATTGATCATTAATATTTGAGAAATGAAGGCCATTATTCCTGTAGCTGGTGCGGGCACCAAACTAAGACCACATACGTATACACAGCCAAAAGCTTTGATACCATTAGCCGGTAAAACTATATTAAGCATTAATGTAGATCAACTGCATGATGCCGGTATTAACGAATTTATTTTTATAGTAGGATATCTTGGCGAAAAAATTCAGGACTACATTAAAGAGCATTATCCATCTCTGACTTGTCATTACCTGTTTCAAAATGAAAGAAAGGGAACAGCTCATGCGATAGATCTGGCAAAAAAATTCATAGGCAATGATGAAGTTTTTATTGCATTGGGTGATACTATTTGCGAATATGATGTAGCAAAAGTGCTGGCCTGTGAATGGTCGGTATTAGGAGTAAAAAAAGTAGATGACCCACGAAATTTTGGTGTGGCAGAAATAAATGAGGCAGGCTTTGTAACCAGCGTAGTAGAGAAACCCTCCATCCCTAAGTCTAATATGGCTTTGGTAGGTCTCTATAAAATAAAAGAAACAAATTTGCTTTTTGATTGTGTAGCAGAGATCATGGAAAAAAATATTAAAAGCCATGATGAATTTAACCTGACAGATGCCCTTGAGTGTATGATTAGCAAAGGCACCGGATTTAAAGCACTCAAAGTTGAAAACTGGTTTGATTGTGGAAGAAAAGAATCGCTGATACAGTCAAACGCCACTTTGTTAGAGAAATTTGGCGGAACCATTGCAGAGGCTAATAAATTTGAGAATACCATTTTCATTCCACCAGTAAGTATAGCTCAGGGATGCGATATTAAAAATAGCATAATAGGGCCTCATGTAGCCATTGGAGAAAATACCATTGTGTGGTCAAGCATTGTAAAAGATTCTATAATCGGCTCTTTCGCTAAACTTTACGATCTGGTATTGGATGATTCATTGATCGGAAATGACACAGAAATATTTGGTGAAACAAGGTCATTAAATATCGGTGATAATACAGAGCTTAATCTTGGCTAAAATTTACCCAAAAGCAATATTTACCAATACTACAGCCAACCGCTATATTCATTTAAAAATTTTGGCCATTTTTTTATGACATCCTTCAGCAACAACCGCGTTTGTAAATTATTGAATATTCAATTTCCGATTATTCAGGCTGGAATGATTTGGGCGAGTGGCTGGAAGTTAGCATCTGCAGTGAGTAATGCAGGTGCATTGGGCGTAATTGGTGCAGGAAGTATGTATCCTGAAAATCTTGATCATCATATAAAAAGTTGTAAAGAGGCAACGAACAAGCCATTTGGTGTAAATCTTCCCCTTTTATACAAGGATATTGAAAAACACATTGATATTATTTTAAAAAATGGAGTAAAGATTGTCATCACCTCGGCCGGCAACCCTGCCACTTTTACCCATATTTTAAAGAATGAAGGCATCACGGTAATACATGTAGTAAGCAGCAGCAAGTTTGCACAAAAGGCCGAATTATGCGGCTGTGATGCAGTAATTGCTGAAGGCTTTGAGGCCGGTGGCCACAATGGGCGGGAAGAAACAACCAGTTTTATTCTCACCCCTATTGTAAGTGAAGCAGTAGCAATACCGGTAATAGCAGCAGGTGGTATTGCTACAGGCAGGCAAATGCTGGCAGCAATGGTATTAGGTGCAGAGGGTGTACAGGTAGGTAGCCGTTTTGTAGCAAGTGATGAAGCCTCCTCGCATATTAATTTTAAGAACGCCATTTTGAAATCGGCAGAGGGTGATACCATACTTTCATTAAAAGAACTAACACCTGTGCGGTTGTTGAAAAATCAATTCTATGAAAAAATCAAAGAATTATACCATCAGCATGCTTCAACAGAACAATTAAGAACGCTATTAGGTAATGGGCGTGCCAAAAAGGGCATGTTTGAAGGGGACCTTGAAAATGGAGAACTCGAAATTGGCCAGGTGAGCGCCTTGATCCATCATATTCAGCCAGCCTCGTACATAGTTACAGAAATAGTAAGACAATTTGAAGAGGCACTGCAAAATCCACTAAAATAAAATACTATATTTGTTCGTTTGTAAGAATATAAGCCAATAACCCCCTAACATGAATCTTACTGCAACTGGCTGTGCGGCAAAAAAGTGCATACTATTCCTATTCTTTTTTGTATTGATTTCTTCTATATATTCAGAAGAAGTATATGCGCAAGTGCCCACTGAAACACCAGATTTACCAATAGACCCTAATTCTCTAAAGAATGCGTCCTCCTCCGAACTTCAGAATTATTTAAAAGATTACAACCAACCCACTCAAAAAGCGGGAGAAGATATCCATAAAGGATTATTGCAGGGCGACAAGAACCTAATCAATAAGGATAGTACCAAACGAGATAATTTTAAAAGAAGCCTTTCCGACCCAAGTGGGGTGTTTGGTGCAGATCTTTTTCAAAATAGCCAGGTGATGGAACTTACTCAGCTATCTACCCCACCATTAGATTACCCCATAGGTGTAGGCGATCATATTGTAGTTACTTTATGGGGTGGCGCCGATTTTGAACAAGATTATGTGGTAGCACGTGATGGCTCTATATTTCCGCAAGGGTTAGGAAAAATAACCGTACAGGGCCTTACCTTTAATAATGCCCGGTCCATCATTTTTGATCGGTTCAAACGGGTGATCCCTGCTTCCACAAATATATCAGTAACTCTTGGCCAACCAAGGTCAATAGTAGTACAGGCTTCTGGAAATGTAAATAATCCAGGCCCACAGGTAGTATCAGCTTTTACCAATGCGCTCAATGTAGTGGCTTTAGCGGGTGGCGTAAGCCAGTATGGCAATCTGCGTAATATTCTTATTTCTCGCAATGGGCAGGTCATTGATTCCATAGATGTATATAAATATTTGAATACAGGCGATTTTGGGAGGCACCTTTATCTGGAAAACAATGATTTTGTAATTGTACCTTTTTATGATAAAAAGATTTTAGCGAGTGGCCAGTTCCGAAGGCCAATGTATTACCAGCTAAAAAAAGGAGAAGGCATGCGAGATCTTTTAAAGTATGCAGGTGGGTTTACGCCTGATGCCTACGCCTCCGGAGGAATAATTATCAGAAACGAAAACGAAAAGCAGATCATAAAAACAGTAAACATGAATGCCATTGGCATGAGAGGCCATGGCGAAGTAGCAGATGAACCATTATTTGATGGCGATATCGTTGCCGTAAATCTTATCAATCCCGGATTGAATAATAAAGTGATTGTAAAAGGTGAAGTGGCTTACCCCAATGTATATGAATTGCGTAAAGGTGACAGGCTTTTTGATGTGATCAACAGAGCCGGAGGCATCACGCCCAATTCCTATCTGGAAAGAGCGTATGTTTATAAAGGAGCCGGCGACTCTACCACACTGCGCTCAGATAAAATAGATGTAAACTTAACTGATCTGAATAAAAATCTGGGAAGTGTCTATAACATTCCTATTGATGCCAATGATGTGATAGAAGTTTTCAACAGGAATCAATTTGCCGATAAGCAATACATAAGTATTGAAGGCGAGGTAAGAAAACCAGGCACCTATCAAAAATATGGTGGTATGACGCTAAAAGATCTGCTTTACTTCTCCAATGGCCTGAAACCTTCTGCCGAATATGGCAGTATAGTAGTGAGTAGTATTGTGAATGTGGACTCATCCCAACGTGGGCTAAAGCCAACCCAAACAGTGGAGCACTCCTATGCTATTTCAAGTGACCTTTCTATAGATTCGATTACTGAAAAAGTAAAACTTAAACCTTATGATCAAGTTTTTGTAAGAAAGAATCCTGATTTTCACCTACAGCAAAATGTGAAAATTCAAGGGGAAGTATTGTACCCTGGAACCTATTCAAAACTTCAACTCAATGAAAGGCTTTCTTCTTTCATTCAACGATCTGGTGGGCTAAAGGAGTCATCCAATGCTGAAGGGGCTATGCTTTATCGAGTAAAGGATACTATTAATAGAAATAATCCGCTGATGAGAATAAATAAAGTAAAGTATATCAGGGATACTGCCGGTGCTATTATAGACAGTGTAATAGCCGACCCATCAGAGCAAATAAGTATAGACCTGGCCAAAGCTGTAAAATATCCCGGCTCAAAATATGATATGGTACTACAAGCTGGTGATTTAATTTATGTGCCCATTTTAAATCCGGTAGTAACTATAAAGGGCTCTGTTCAGAATGAATTAAAAATGTATTTTGAAAAAGAGCATACCAACCTTGGATACTACGTAGATAAAGCCGGCGGATATGGTGTAAGGCCATGGCGAAGCAGAATATTTGTTACCTACGCCAATGGTAAAAGTAGCCGCACGCGTAACTTTGGGTTCTTTCACTTTTACCCGAAAGTAGAAGCCGGAAGTGTAGTAACAGTACCTGTAAAACCACCAGGAAAAACAGTTACCTCCTTTGTGAGCCAAGCGTTTGTTACTGCTATTCCCATATTCATTGCTTACATTCTTACTAAAGCTAAATAACTGATGACCTCACAGCAATTAATTACGGCATCGTTCAGAAGGCTGAAAAAATATTGGGTTATTCTTTTTGGCCTTGCAGCTATACTTGGCGCAGCACTTACTTTTTATGCAATGCGTCAGCCTGTAACCTATACATCCAACGCCACTATTTTTCCGCTAACTGCAGGTAGCGACAATAATAATTCTGTACTAAGTGCATTGATGGGCACTAGTGATAATTCTAAAAATTTCACTGACGATGCATCAATAAATATTATAGAACTTGCTCAAAGCAGGGCTACCCGCGAAGAAGTAGCGAACATCCGAGATAGCAGTCAAGGAAATAAAACAATAGCTGAATTGCTGCTTAAAGATGTAAATGACCATCGGGGATTTATGGAAAAAAAAGTAGAATTATCTGCCGGTAGTGATGCAGCATTAAACTGGGCGATCAATATTTTAAAGGGAAACCTAAGCGCCTCTATCAATAAAAACAACAGTTTTGTACTAAACTATACGGCCCGTAGCCCAGAAATGGCGCGGTTGGTAAGCTATGGCTTTATTGATAAAATCTCTTCATTTTATATTGATTTAAAAAGGGAAAAAGCTAAAAGAGATTATGAATTTGCAACCGGCAAAGTAGATTCTTTAAGAAGTGTAATGGACCGGAAAGACAACCAACTCATTGCAATAGACCAACGCACCCTTTTTACCAATACCTCCAAATTGCAGTTTCGAGTGCCTACAGAAAACCTTTTGGCTGATAAGCAAATGATTCGCCAGCAATATGCTACAGCTATTGCCAACCAACAAAATGCTTCCTACAAATTACAAAAAGCTACACCGGTAATAAAGGTACTGGATAAGCCCGAGCCGCCTTACGATGTACAATCTAAATCACCATTAATGTATGGCTTGGTAGGTTTTTTTGGCGGTATTTTTATTATTAGTCTTTTTTTGGTAGCTAATTTATTGCTCAGGTATGTAAGTTTTGAAACGCGAAAAGCTATTTTTGGAAATGAAGCATCAGAATCTGCAGCAGCTTGAAATGTGGCTACCATATTAAAATAAATAAGCCCTGCTAAACAATTTTAACAAGGCTTATTAACCTCCCCAAAAATCTCTTACACTTCAGCTCAGTTGTTCAACCAAATTTCTTACTAGTATTTCATTAATTTAATACTGTATGGCCTTCCATTTATAGTTACTTTCAAAAAATACATTCCTGATGCAATCTTCTGCAAATCGTTAAGCGGAATTGTAATTGAGCCTTGCATGTTGATTTCTTTCCTGTACATACGCACTCCCTGTGCAGAAAATAACTCTACATAATTTGTTTTATCATTCGTAGCTGCAGGTACCACTTTCAAGGTAATATTTTCATTAAATGGATTTGGATAGGCGGTAATCAACGGTTGTACTTTATCCTGATCTATCCTGATACTGATGATTTTTGAATAAGTAAAATGACCATCATTATCCAACTGGCGAATGCGGTAATACAAGAGCGGAACATTGAGGGACACAATATCCTTATCCGTATAATCGTACAGCGAAGTACCATTCACCCTACCTGATGAAGGCATTTTGCCAATAGCCTTAAAGGCTGTACCATTTGTAGAGCGTTCTATAATAAAGGAATTGGTATTCCTTTCATTAGCTGTAATCCAATTCAGCAGGGCATCATCATTTCTTCTTACACCTGTAAAATCAAGCCATGTGAGTGGCAGCGGACTACCAGCCGGCGTAAAGGATAGTTGGCATACATTTCCTAATGGCTCTTTATTGTTTACACTATCTACACCAGATACAAAGAAGCAATAGGTGCTATCGGGGACTCCTGTAAAGACCGTGAACGTATCTGTAATGTTCGATGAAAATAACGTATAGCTGCCTCCATTTACCGATACAAATAATGAATAACTTGCTAACCCTGAGCCGCCTGCATCATCATGGCCATGCCAACTGATACGGAATTTGTTGGGGTCGGCAGTGTTTTGTACAAAACTGTTCATGTGGGTAGTAGGCGGCAATGCATCAATGGTATTAAATGCATGATTGGTAAGCATACTATCATTTGCATCAAAAACAATAGAAGCGTAAGCACTCATTGTATCGCCTGTGTGGGCAGTCGTCAGAGGTTTAATACTAAAGTTTACATAACCGTTGCCTGCATTGGGTTTGGTGGTATCCCGTTTTAGCAAAAATCCTTTCAATGCATCGTTAGTAGGCAATTGGGTAACAGGGTCTATGGATTGAAAAATCCAGAATGCCTGATGGTTCACGC
>JAFDXH010000077.1 GCA_018268075.1 Bacteroidota bacterium
CAGGTTGATATCCATCAAAATAATATCTGGTAGTTGCTGTTTTAAAAAACTAAGACATGAAGATGCGTTGGTAGCATGGCCAAGCCAATCAATATCCTTTTCGTTTTGCAATAATGTACGGATACCTTCAATGACCATGTAATGATCGTCAACAATGAATATACTTGTTTTCATGATTTTATTTTAGCCACCAAGACGCCAAGGCGCAAAGTTGTTTTTTCTTTTTTTCTTCTTCTTCTTCTTCCTCTTCCTCTTCCTCTTAGAGTCTTAGTGCCTTTGTGGCAACTTCTTTTTTCTACTTCTTCTTAGTGCCTTCGTGTCTTCGTGGCAATTTTTTATACACCCACTTCAATCAATACAGAGGTGCCTTTTTCAGTTATTGAACTTACGTCTAATTTTCCTTTTAAGAATTCTACCCTGTTTTGAATATTGTTCCAGCCTATACCTGAAGATTGTTTTAATGTTGTTTTATCAAACCCTTTACCATCGTCCTCTACAGTAACTGTCAATAATCTATCCGGTTGGGTAAGGTGCAACTGTACCAATACATTTTTTGCTACAGCATGTTTGATGGCGTTATTCACTAATTCCTGCACTATACGATAAATAGTTACAGCAATTGTTTGGTCAATAATTATTTTCTCCATTCCAATGGATTGATAATTGAGATGAACCACACCACTTCTGTCAATTTCGTTACAAAATTCTTTTAGCGCATCGTTGAGTCCGTATCTTACCAATACTTCGGGCATCATATTGTGTGCCACCCGGCGCATTTCTTTTATAGAACTATCCAGCATGTCTATGCTGCGTTCAAAAGCCTGTGAATTATCAGGCGTCATGATTAAATTTCCTTTCATATTATTCAATGAAAATTTTATACCGCTGAGCATACCGCCTAATCCGTCGTGTAGGTCTTTAGCGAGGCGTGAGCGTTCCTGCTCTTCTCCTTTTAGCACAGCTTCGGTAGCGGCGAGTTGTTTTTCTTTTTCTAACTCATCAATTTTTGTTTGCTGTAGTTTACGGCGATTGTGGTAATTGAGATAGCCCAGTAAAGAAATAAACAATAATGCTAAAACACCTGCAATGAGAAAATAAATTTGATTATTTTTTTGTCTGAGTTGTGATTGCTGTAGTTTTATTTGGGTTTCTTTTTTTGCCGTTTCAAATTTTTTCTCAATATGAATTGTATTCTTGGTGATGGATTCATTTAATAGGCTATCATTCAGCAGTTCATATTGGTTGAAATAATAATAGCCTAATTTGCTGTTTTGCATAGCATAGTATAAACTGGATTGCAATGCATATATTTTTTGCCTGACATCCCGCATGTTATATCCATTTGCCAACGTCATTGCAGAATCAGCCATCAGCTTTGCATTGGCATAATCTTTTTTCAATAAATAATAATAAGCCACTCCGTATTGCGCCAATCCTTCCTGTTCATGTGCATTATAGGTACGGGCAAGGCTCAACGCTTTGTCTGCATAAAATTTAATACTGTCTAATTTTTGCTGCTTAAGCGATATTAATGCAAAATTTAAAGAGGTAATTATTGGTACTATTTTTTCTCCGCTCTCCTCACCGAGTTTGGCAGATTTGTTTAAATAATATTTTGCAGAATCGTATAATTGAAGTTCAATATAATTTAATCCCAGATTATTATAGGCCAGTTGCAAGGTGGATTTATCATCTGTTTTTTCTAAAATATTCACAGCATTTAATCCATTATTAGCTCCCTTTCTGTATTGGTGCATAGAAAAATACAATAGCTGCAAAAAATTATAAGTACCACCTTCGTATTGGTGAGCGCCATTCCTGTTTAGGATGTCTTTTGCAGCTTCAACATAGCCCACTGCATTTTCATAATCTTCTAATTGGCGATAGGCCATACCCACATTCAGCATGGTACGGCCTACTTCCATAGAGTCAGCATTTTGTTTGGCATAGTTCAGCGCTTCCAAATCTATAATCAATGTAGAATCAAAGCTGCCTTTCATATTCAAGATATTCGAATAAAGCGTATAAAAACCTAAGACACCATCCGTATATTTTAATTTTTGGCTTAATTCTTTACCGAGGTAACAATATTTTTCTGACTCTTTTAAATCCTCTTTGTAATAATGTTTGGCGAGGGTAAAATACAATTTTACTTTATTGGTATCTTCTTTTGCCGAAGGCAATGATTTCAGCAGGCTGTCTTTATTCAACAACTGAGCGTTGCCAGTAAGGCTAATAATAAGCAGGCAAATAATTTGTATGAATACTCTTTTTATCATTGAATGCAAATTAAATAGAATACTTATTTATTTCCCCTCATCTTTTTTAATGATTTTTTTGAGATGATTCTTCAAAAAATCATCTTTTTTAATGATTTCCCAACTGCACCCACACAGTTAGTTTTACATCATAATCAATTACAAAACTCATTAGGCAATGAAAAAATTATTTTTATCCACTCTTTTGCTGTTGTTAGGTTTTAGCTCGTTTGCACAGATGGAAACATTTGGCATAGTCAATTACGCTGTTCCCGCCAACTACGATTTAGTAA
>JAFDXH010000078.1 GCA_018268075.1 Bacteroidota bacterium
AATCAACCAATAAACGATAATATTTCATTTGCGCATATTAAAAATTTTTCAGCTAATACATATATCAATAATCAAAACGGCACGCTTGCCTGCAGTAGTATAGATAATGACTGGTGGAGCGCACAATGGGAAATTATTCCAGTTAATGGTACGAATAATTTTCAAATTCGTAACCGCTGGAAAAATCTTTTTCTTTCTTCCGGTAACGGAATGCTTACTGATGATCTGAATAGCACAACCGCTATGTGGACGATACAGGAATCCAACATGACCAATGTTTTTTATATTAAAAATGTAAGTGACAACGCAAGACTGTGGTTAGATAATGGTCAGCTAAAAACAAGCAACAGCTTTATCAGCAACGACAATGCAAGCAAATGGATTATTGAAAAATAAAAATTTATCAGATGAAAAAAAGCAAAACAGTTTTACTTTTACCGACATTATTTTTATATGTTTCATTATTTGCACAAAAAAGTGTTGTAAAGAAAGCTCCCGCAGTAAAAAACATAAAACCGGCTGCAAAAAATAATGAGAATCTAAACACGCTTTCCTATACGCTGGTTGATAGTAAAGGCATTTCAAAAGAAATAAGCATTACATCAGCATCTGGTAAGACCGGCTTTTTTAATGCGGTAAGAATCGACAGGATACATACGGATGAAAATGGTGAAAAGCAACCAATAACCAAAGCGGATATACACAACCAAAAAAATGAGAACATCAACGCAACATTCTACGTTCCCATTATTGATAAAACAGCTACGGCTGTGGCTACCTATGAAACCGATTATAACCATACTGTTGGATGGCATGCTGCTTTTGACGGGTATAGGCTAAGCCCGCAAAATATTATTATTGCCATTACTAAATGGGCGGCAGTCGGCGATTTTATGGAAGGTACATTTTCGGGGACGGCTACACTGATCAAGGAAAACACTATATACGACAATGAAAACCCTGCTCCCACATGTACAATTCAAAATGGGAAGTTCAGGATTAAAAGAGTGAATGACCAAACAAGCTATGGCGGAGAATAAAACATAAATTCACACTAAAAAATCATCTATTGAAAAAAACATACATATTCTTGCTTATAGCTATTCCTGCTATGGCAGCGGCTCAAAAAATCGACTCTAAGCAAGTACAAGCTCAGTTAAAAAAAGCACAGGCTGCAATGGATTCTGTTAAAAAATCGCATCCTGAAATACAACAAGCCATCAATGACTACAATGAACAGAAGTCTGACATACAGAAGCAGATAAATAAGGCAAAAGCAGAGGCAGCAGATAAAGGCATAAAGATGGATATTGCACTACCCGATGTTGACAAGCTGATGCATACACCGGACTTTAATAAAATTAACAGTACCATTGAACAAGGGCAAAAAAATCTTGCTCAATTAAAATCAAATATTAGTGCAAGCAATAAAAACAGCCTACCGCAAAAATCCGCCACACCCTTTTCAACAAAACCAGTTAATATTAACGATGTAAGAAAATGGGCAGTCGATATGCTCGCTAATGCCAAGTTAAAAAGTGTAATGCTTGAACCTGTATTGAAAACTATATACAATGATACATCCACCAATGCTGCAAGCGTTGGTATGTTGTTAATCGCAGCCCGCATAATGCCAAAATATGCAGGACAATATTTGGTTTGTCGTTATATTTTAGATCACCCTGATAATGCAGCAGCCATCAACGACTTGGGTATTTTTATGCGGTTTGAAAAAGATTATGCAAAAGCCATTCCTTTGTTTCTATATGCACAGCAGCTTAACGACAGCAGCTTAGAAATTAAAGTCAATCTCGGCTGGGCTTATGCTTACGCCGGAGATTTCAGTAAAGCCAAAAATTATTTCAATTCAGTTTTAAAAATTAACCCCGATTATGCAACAGCTACCGAAGGACTTTCGCTTATTGCTTATCAGGAAGGCGATAGGCAAACTTTGTGGAACAACCTTACCAAGCAATTATTCAGTTCCAATAAAACATTCGGTTTCAGTGGTAGCTTTCCCAGCAATGGAATGGCCGGATTTTGCGGTGGCATTTTAAACGAAGACGCATTAAATAAAATGGATAAAGCAAACAGTAATTCATTCAATAAAAATAACAGTTACGATAATCCCAATCCACCCGATAGAAACAGCCTGAGCGATGAAAAGTGCGTGGAAACAGCACCGGACATTTCTTACGATGAATATAAGGAGGATTTCCCGTCTGATTTGGATGAGGTAAAAGCCATCAATTGCAGCAAAGCCATTGATAAATACGAAAAAGCTATTCAAAGTGACATTCAATTTGTGCAATCATTATTGCAAACTTTACCCAAACCTCAACAAGCTATAAACAGTGATGGTGAATATGAAACCGTATTTGATTACGGTAATGATGCTCATTACATCTTCTTTAACCAGATGCACGTTGAATTTCAAAAGCGTAGTACATGGATTTACGGAAGAAGCAACGACAAACTAACTTCGGCAGTACAATCTTTTGCCGCAACCTATAATGGCGTGTTTCAAGCATTCACTGCGGCATTAAAAAAATGTAAAGATGAAGACCCAGACTGCCCTAAAGCAGTAGAGTGTGAATACTTCCCAAAACTTTCAGGCACTATTAAAAGTTTTGCCATGAGTGTTGGCGATATTGTTACCACCGGCTTTGATGAATATGCAAACGAAGTAGATTGGTATAGGAATGCAAGCTCACCAATGCTGCAATATATCGCAGAACCTAACTGGAATAAATATTTGAATGCTGTAAGGGAAGCCGATGTTAGAAAAGGGAAATTAATGTTGATGATGGCGTATCAGAATATCATAAAAGCATCAGAAATATTTGTGTCACAAGCCAAAGGGTTTGCTGTGGACGGTGGTTGTTATACCCCCATCAGAATAGCAGGTCAGAATATTTCCACACCTCGTTTGCGAAATTTAAAAACACTTGCCCCACCATGTAAACCAAGCCCCGAAGACAAGCCCATTTATTTAGGTCCTTTTTTTTATGAGGATAATTGCAGCCATACCAGAATAGGTGTTGATGCCGACATCTGGAGTAAAAAATATGAACATCAGATTAAAACAGAAAGCGGCAAAGCCGGAATAAAAGGCGAAACATCAATTGGCGCTACCGCTTATTTTGAAAAAGTAAAAAGTAAATATGTAGAGGATGATTATTATCGTGGCGGTATAGCACTACATGCTAAAGCCGAAATTGGTATAGATGTAAAAGAAGAAGGCAATTTTGGTTTTACAAAAATAAAAACTTATGGAAGTGCACAGGCTAAAATAGATGCAACGCTTGATATATCCAGGAGCTGGGATGCCAACGGTAATCCTACACAACAAAGCATAGCCTGGGATGCAACAGCATCTGTAAGTGGCAAAGCGGGCATTAATGCAGCATTAAGCGATTATACAAAAGCCAATAAAGATTTTTTTAATGCTTCTTTTGAAAAAGGCCTGCACAGCGATGGCGAATTTGTGGCTGTATTCGGTGCCAATGGCCAACTTGGAAATTATAATTTACGAAGTATAAATATGAATACGATTGGCAAATAACATAATGTTCTTTATCGGGCGCTATATATGTTTTTTGAATGTTTGATGTAGAGACGTTTTACATTCAACCGTAAATCAATGTTATGTAAATTGAAATTGTTGCCTCGGAAATCCCAATTTCCAAGAATAATAAATAACAAATATTACTGCTACTAGAAGTAATTGGGATAAACCATTCTGTTTACACCTTATCTGGTTTATTCCATAAACTTTAGGTCTTATCTCCTATCCTTTACTTTTTTTATTCGCTTTCAGCAACTTAAAATAGCTCACTCTGAAACGATTATTCTCTACTTCGCCTTGCACTTCTGCTTTGCGAACTGCTTCACAAAATCCATCTTTGGCATGAGCATCGCCAAATTGATTAATCTCTGCACCATCTACAAAATAAGTTTTACCATCTATACGCACTGCCAAATCACAGCTTTTACCATCCATTTTAAAATTACATTCGCCGCAAGACGCTTCTACCAACTGTGTTTTTTTATTCGGATCTTTCACACCAACTGTAGTAATGTTTTGCGCATTGGCAATTCCCG
>JAFDXH010000079.1 GCA_018268075.1 Bacteroidota bacterium
ATGGACGAAGAGATAGGATACAAACAGCAAACAATTACCCGGCAGGAAAACGAAATCCAAAAGCTTCGTTCTATAATTGACGAAAAAAATATTGTTATCAGGGATACCGCTGATAAGCTGCAGGACTGCCAACGCTCCAGTGAAGGTAACCGCCAGCTCATTAATAAACTTCTCGCCGATATAGACCGCCTCAAACAGGATATAGAATGGTATAAGCGTACCTATGTTTACAGAAGTTTTTTTGGGACAATTAAGCAAAAACTGTTTGGCAAGAACGAATAATGCCATACCCACTATTTCTTCAATCCTTATTTTAAGAGTATTTTATTCCAAACTATCTTTTAACTCTGTTCTGATTAGGGATTAACTTTATAATAATTCCTTCCTTTGTTTCATTATATAAATAAATTTTGAATAAATGGAATTTACAGGAGAGCGGTTTATTCCCCTAAAAGAACTAATGAAAGATGAAATTGCATTTGAACATCTTCACCGTTATCATGCTGCCAAGGGACTGGCGAAAGGAAAAATTGTATTGGATATTGCCTGTGGTGAGGGCTATGGCTCTGAAATTTTGTCAACATATGCAAAAAAAGTGATCGGGATTGACATAGACGAAAAAACAATCGAACATGCAAAGAATAAGTACAAAAATGAAAAAATAGATTTTTTAAGAGGTAGTACCGATAGCATTCCTTTACCTGACCATTCGGTCGATATTGCCATTTCATACGAAACTATAGAACATATCAACGAAGAGTCACAAAGAATATTCCTGGGGGAAATAAAAAGAGTTTTGAAGAAAGATGGCGTTTTCATTATTTCTACCCCTGATAAAATAAATTATAGTGACAGGTACGATCACAAAAATGAATTTCATTTAAAAGAATTTGAAAAGGAAGAGTTCATTTCCTTCCTGAATAAATACTTTACCCACACCTCTTGTTTTTTGCAGGGATATGAAATTGTCGGCGCCATAACAGAGACTTCCCCTGAAGAAGTTAAAGATCTGCATGTTATTAATTGGCCGAGAGAATTTAGCCCCTTTACAAGGAAATACCTGATTGGCATCTGTAGTGACAACAGTAATGCAACCAGGAATTTTTCATCCATTGTTTTCCAGGTAAACAGAAATTACCTCGAAACCATGGATACTCTTGTCGAAAAAGAAGCTTATATACTTGAATTGAGTAATTGGGGTAAATCGCTTGACAAAGAAATCGAAGAAAAAAATAAAATCATACAGGATCAGCAAAAGAAAACAGAAGACCTGGCTTATTTTAAGGAGTTACATTATAAACAAACCGTAACAATAGAAAACCTTTCAACCTTTGCAAAAGAAAAAGCCGAGATGGCCGCTAATCTTGAAAAGACAACTGCTGAAAAAGATGCGATTATTGAAACGCTGCAGCAATTGAATATAAATGCTGAAAATAATATTAAAGAAAAAAACAGCATACTTGCCAACCAGGTTGAAACACTTAATCTTTTAAAAAGAGTGCTAGACGAAACGTTAGTTGAGAAAGATGCGGTTATTGAAAAACTACAGCAATCGAATATAAATGCTGAAAATACTATTACAGAAAAAAACAACATACTTGCCAGCCAGGTTGAAACGATTAATCTTTTAAAAGATAAGATAGAAGAACACTCAAATATTATATTAAGTCTTGAGGAAAATAACCGGCAAATAAAGGAACTCAATAAAGATAAGGAAGATATTTTACGACAGCTTAGAGACAGGGAAAAAGATATATTTTCACAACTGGAGAGTAAAAATCAACGACTGACTGAAATATATGCATCTGAGGGTTGGAAAGTCCTGAATATGTATTACAAACTAAAAGGAAGACTTATTCCGGAACACTCAGCAAGGTATAAGTATCTCAAAAAGGCCTTCAACAAATTACGCGGAAAACAGGAAGCAACTTCGCCTGTTGGTATACCAGAGTTAACAGAAGTTAAGACCTTTCCTGTTGAAACAATAGAAGCTCCTGTTGTATTTCACAACATCGAATTCAAATCGTTCCAGGCACCTGTGGTTTCTATTATCATTCCCGTCTATAATGGATGGGCCATGACTTACAAATGTCTCAAATCCATTTATGAGAACACTAAGGAAACGGCTTATGAAATTATTATTGCGGATGACGGCGCAACTGATGAAACCAAAAATATAGAAAACTATATCAGGAATATAACTGTAATAAAAAACGAAACCAATCTCGGCTTTCTTGATAATTGTAATAATGCATCTAAAAGAGCACAGGGAGAATTCATTTTATTTCTTAATAATGATACAGAGGTAAGGCCCGGTTGGCTTTCGAGCCTTACAGAACTGATGCAGCGTGACCCTTCCATCGGGATGACGGGATCTAAGTTTATCTATCCTGATGGAAAATTGCAGGAAGCAGGAGGAATTATCTGGAAAGATGCCTCCGCCTGGAATTTCGGACATAAAAAATCTCCTGATGCTCCTGAGTTTAATTACGTCAAAGAAGCTGATTATATTTCAGGTGCCGGTATTATGATAAGAAAAAAGCTGTGGGAAGAAATCGGCGGATTTGATCGCAGGTATGCACCAGCTTACTGTGAGGACTCCGATCTGGCATTTGAAGTGCGCGAAAGAGGTTTTAAAGTTGTGTTTCAGCCTTTATCTAAAATAATACATTATGAAGGATATTCTCATGGTACGGACGAAACCGGCACAACAGTAAAGGCTTATCAGAAACTCAATAATGAGAAGTTAAGGGAAAAATGGAAAAAAGTACTGCTCAAAGATCATTTTCCTAATGGTGAAAATGTGTTCTGGGCGAAGGACAGAACCCGGTATAAAAAAACAATCCTCGTTATTGACCATTATGTACCTCACTATGATAAGGACGCAGGTTCAAAAACAGTATTTCAATACCTGAAACTGTTTGTCGCACTGAATTTAAATGTAAAATTTATCGGTGATAACTTTTTCAGGCATGAACCATACACCACTACGCTCCAGCAAATGGGTATTGAAGTTTTATACGGTCCCTGGTACGCTGAGAACTGGCAGCAATGGCTAAAAGAAAATCATGACAAATTTGATTATGTATTATTAAACCGGCCACATATTTCCGTTAAGTATATTGATTTTATCAGGGACAATACAACTGCCAAAATCCTGTATTATGGGCACGATCTTCATTTTATGCGCATGTTAAAACAATACGAAATTGAAAACAAAAAAGAGTTGTTGAAAGATGCAGAGAAATGGAAAAAAATTGAAACCTCCCTGTTTAATAAAGTAGATATAGTTTTAACGCCAAGTGAACAGGAAAAAAAGATGATAGATGAACTTGGCGTTACTACTCCTGTATACCCGATTAAGCCTTATATTTTTGATTTCATTCCTGAGCCCATAAATGATTTTTCAGAACGGAAAGATATACTCTTTGTAGGCGGATTTACCCATGGCCCCAATGCAGATGCAGTAATATGGTTTGTAAAAGAAGTATGGCCGTTGATAAAGAAAAAAATTCCCGGTGCAAAATTTATTGTCGTCGGTTCAAATGTCCCACCGGAAATAATGGCATTATCCGACGATGATACACATATTATTGGCTTTCTCTCTGAAACAGATCTTAAGAAATTATACAACAAAATAAAAATGGTAGTTATACCGCTTCGGTATGGCGCCGGCGTGAAAGGTAAAACAGTTGAAGCCATGTACAACGGTATCCCTTTTGTCGCAACGGAGTTTGGCATTGAAGGATTACCCGGTTCACCTGGTTTTCTGGCCTCAAAAAATAATGCTGATGAGTTTGCAAAAGAAGTGATCAGGCTTTATAATGCACCGGACAGCGAATTGAAAGAGCTAAGTAAAATGGAAACGAAATATATTCATGATCATTTTCATTTAGAATCTGTAAAAAAAGAATTCCTGAAAATTTTAGATACAATAACTGTTAATACTGATGCAGTATAAATTTTTGGGATACTTATTGTATAATTCGGAAGCTTGTTTTTTGATTTTTTTAAGAACGAATAATATAGGCAACTATTCAAGCATTTTATTTGAAAATACTCGAGTCCGGACAAATTTTTACTTCCGGTTAAACTAAATAATCATACCCATCATTTACGGAACCTGTTTTCAAACTAAATATTGTAATACAATGAAAATATACCGCTTAAAAAGCCTTGAGGAGTATATAAAGCATGTAGATAGAAATCAACAGAACTATGCTTATATGCGAGATTATGAAAAGAAAGTAACAAGTCCGCGATCTAAAAAATTTACCGTGAGAGGCATCTCCTACCCGGCAAATCGCTATGTGGATTTCCAGGTGGATTACTTGCATTCAGATGGCGTAAATATTAACTGGAGGGAAAGATTGATTTGTCCCGTTACAGGTTTGAACAACAGGCTGCGCTGCAGTCTGCAACTTATGGATATGGAGTTAAATCCATACCCCGAAGACATTATCTATATTACAGAACAGGTAACACCTCTTTTTGGCATTCTTGCCACGAAATATAAAAACCTGATCGGATCTGAATTTCTCGGCCCGGATGTAAAGCCTGGTCAGATCATAAATGATGTCCGCCACGAAGACATGACAAATCTCTCTTTGCAATCTTCTTCTGTTCACCATTATTTGTCTTTTGAATGTTTTGAACATATTCCTGAATATAAAAAAGCAATTCCTGAGATTTATCGTGTATTAAAGCCCGGTGGAACTTTTTTAGGAAGCTTTCCATTTGATATAAATGCTCCGCATAATTTTATAAAAGCGAAAATCGAGAATGGTGAAACCATTTATTTGACAGAACCGGAATACCATGGCGATCCCGTAAACGCGAAAGGAATTCTGTGTTATACAATTTTTGGCTGGGAAATGCTGGAAGAACTCCGGCAGACAGGGTTTAAAGACGTGTATGCGATTTTAATATGGTCTGATATATTTAGCTATCTTGGAGGTGAACAGGTTTTCTTTATAGCAAAAAAATAATAAGAAAGACTTTATAAAACAATTCATGTTCGCCCTCCTCATCCATATTTATTATCACGAATCCTGGGAAAAAATATTTCGGGAGCAATTGTATTCGCTGAAAGATTATTCCCCGCTAATTATGATCAATCTTTGTCTGGACATTCCCGGGAGTAAAGATTTGACCAGGACAATAAAAAATGATTTCCCAGAGGCTTTGATAACAACTACGCCTAACAAAGGGAAAGATATCGGGGGCAAGCTGGCACTCATAAACCTGTTTCTCGACACCAGACAGGCTGCTGATTATATAGTTTTCCTTCATGACAAAATCAGCCCCCATTCTATCACCGGCGATCAATGGAGAACAACCCTATTCAGCATAATCAATCAAAAGAACATCACTGGCATCTTAAAGGAATTTACAAATAACAAGAAAGCAGGGATTCTAGGGGCTAAAAATTTTATAAAAAATGAGTATGATACTAAAAAGGAAGCATGGGAAACAACAAACAGTGAGAAGCTGGAAGAGATGATATCCATGTATCACCTTAAGGTCACCGATCATACATTTGTAGCGGGAACAATGTTTTGGGTTAGAAGTTCAATTATTCGCAATTTTTTTACAAAATTTTCACCGCTTGACTGCAGAAAGCTACTGGAAGAAGGTGATCCGACAGATCAGTATGAAGGAACATATACTCATTCATGGGAGAGAATATTATGCTGGCTGGCCAACGATCAACAGTACTCGATTAAAGGTATTTAATTCATGCTAATAAATAAATGGCTGATTGCTGACGAAAAAAAATTAAATGCCCCTGTAATAAATTATACGGGTATATGCTTACCTGTGTTTTCATCTTCGGCTGATGATATTGTTAAACTTTATAAGCCGGTACAGCAACTACCCGGCGAAACTTCTTTCAGTCTTTTATTTTCAGGCTTGCATTTTAACGGAGCTGAAAACGATAGTTATCTCGCCCAAAAGGTCATCGGGCTCTTTTTTATGCCCGCATATATCCATCTGAATTATGAACCCGTTTTATTCGTACAATATAAAACTCCGCTTTTACACAATTTCCTTGAAAAGTTATCTGAAGAAAGTAGAAGCCAGGGTATCCCGAATATAGTCATAAAGGAATTGGGAACAACGAACGGAGAGGAAGGTAATTCATTCGTATACCTGCTAAACAATGACGATAATTTTGATCTCAGCGCAGAATTAAAAAAATGGACAAATGAAAATAGTAGCGGTAATAATCCACCGGAATTAAATTTATTAATACCTGAAAAGAAAAAAGATCAGATTAATAACCTCCTTGAGGCTGAACAAAAGCTTAAAGAAACGGAAGCATATAAAATTGCAAATGCATTTTACCAGAAGCAGGTATTAGTGGAAGAAGCAAAACATCAACTATATCTGAAAGCTATTAATGAAAGGAATATTCGTTTTTACCTGAGTATTCAAAAAGAAGAAAGGGCAAAAGGGCTTAAATGGTATTACTATGAGTATGAAATACTGCCTACCTGGTACAAGCAATTTGGCCATATAATCAAAGTGATAATGGGCAAACGGACTTTCAGGTCTCTATTTAATGACAATGTTAAAAAGTATAAAGATTGAACTATTGGTTACTTACCTCTGAATATCCTCCATTCTTTGGCGGTGGCATCAGTACATATTGCTATAATACCGCAATGATGCTGGCTGAAAATGGCCATTCTATTTCTGTTTTCATTAACGACCCCGCTGTTTCTGATTTTACAGCTGAGCCAAGAGAAGGAGTAAGGGTAATACGCTTTAATCCTTATCGCACCAAATCATCTTATTTTCTCGGGCATACAACCAATATCAGCTATGAATTTTCCCAGATTGTAAAATTGTTTATTGAAAAAGAAGGGCCGCCTGATATTATTGAAGCGCAGGAATACCTCGGGATTGCCTATTACCTGCTTCAGTATAAGCATTTGATGTACGACTGGTGTAAAGATATTCCGGTAGTAATAACAATGCATTCGCCTTCCTTCTTGTATATGGAGTACAACCAGGTACCCATGTATAAATATCCCAATTACTGGATCTGTGAAATGGAACGGTTTTGCCTGCAGGCTGCTTCATTTATTATTTCGCCCAGTAAATACATGCTTGATGAACTGCGGAAACGGTTTTTACTGACAAATGAAAATGTTGAGATAATTCCTAATCCTTTCAGAAGCAAAAGACCGGTATCCCTTTCATCGGATACTCATAACAGTGAAATTATTTTTTATGGAAAACTAACCCCGCAAAAAGGAGCGTTTAAACTACTTTACTACTTTAAACATTTATGGGAAAATGGCTTTACAAGACCGCTTACCATAATCGGTGGGCAGGATATAGTTTATCAACCAGAAGACCTGACAATGGGCGACTGGATAAGGAAGAATTTCAAAAAATATACCAGTAAGGGATACTTAAAAATTGAAGGAAGAATAAAACCATCGCAAATAGGAGATCGTATACAGCAGGCAGAAATAGTGATTGTACCAAGTATGAATGATAACCTGCCCTATGTTGTTTTTGAAATGATGGCGCTTGGAAAAGTTTTGCTGGTATCAAAACAAGGGGGACATTCCGAAGTAATAGAAAATAACATAGATGGATTTGTCTTCGATCATGAAAACCCTGATACTTTTTATCAGCAACTAAAAAAAACACTTTCGTTAACAACCGAGGAGCGGAAAATAATAGCAGCAAACACACTAAAAAAAGTAAATAGCCAATATAGCCTTGAAGCAATCTATCAAAAGAAGATAAAACTACTTGAAACCATTCTTTCAGAAAAAAGTACAACACCAAAGGAGTTCCCTTTTATACGGCCCTCATTGAGACAGGAACCGGCTAATAATATCCCAATAAAAAAAGGGCTCTTGTCGGTGGTAGTCCCTTATTACAATATGGGGAAGTATGCAGACGAAACCCTTCAGTCAATACTTCAATCTGATTTTCCAGATAAAGAGATAATTATTGTTAACGATGGTAGCAACGATGAACTAAGCCTTAGGAAATTGGAGGAGTATAAAAATAATGCGCAGGTTAAAATAATATCAGGGCCAAATAAGGGACTTGCCCACACAAGGAATATAGGTGCAGAAAACGCATCAGGAGAATTTCTCGCTTTCCTGGACGCTGATGATACAATAGAAATTTCTTATTATTCTTCCGCTATAAGGGCATTGAATGCGTATAATAATATTGACTTTGTTGCCTGCTGGACCCAATACTTTGAAGGCTCAGATAAAATATGGCCAACCTTTTTACCTGAACCACCAATCATCTTATATCACAATACCGTTAATTCAAGTGCATTGGTGTATAAGAGAAAAAGTTTCCTGGAATATGGGAAAAACGACAAGCAAATGGCTTTCCAGGGGTGGGAAGATTATGAAAGTGTTGTCTCGATTTTATCAAAAGGCGGACATGGGGTAGTGTTACCAGAAGTTTTGTTCCATTACCGCGTCAGAACCGATTCGATGATACGAAGTATTTCGGTAACAAAGAAGCTACTCCTGTACCAGTATATCAGCAATAAGCATAAACACTTTTATGCTACTTTTGCTTCCGAAATTTTTAACCTGTTAAACGCAAACGGACCAGGAATTTTGCTTGATAACCCATCTTTGGACTATTATCTGGCGGAAAAACTTCCTTTCAGGGGAAAAATTTCAACAAAGATAATATCGGTTATCAAGCAGAATAGTTTCATGAAAGCAATTGCTTACAAAATTTATCGGCTGGTTAAGAAATAAGTATGTTCATAAAAGTTGTAAAAGATTGGATCAGGCGTTCGAATAAACTGGAGCGGATATGGCTGCTGGCAAAAATTGAATTTAAACTCCGCTACTATGAAAACAAGCTGGGGTTATTATGGGCCCTTATTAAACCCATTTCCGACATATTTATTTATTACATCGCTTTCCAAAAAATTTTAAACCAGGGTATCCCCAATTTTGTTTCATTTCTTTTTATCGGTTTAATCTTATGGAACTTCTTTGTCGAATGCACATCAGGTACTGTACAGATACTCAGTACAAAAAAATATTTGTATGAATATACAAATATGAATAAGATTGAAATTTACCTTTCCACTATTCTGGCTAATTGTATCGGCTTTTTCTTTAACCTTTTTTTCTTTATCATCTTCTACGAATTTATAGATAAAGGCACTTTAGGGTTAAGCTGGACGGCTTTCTATTTTATTCCTATATTTATAAATACGGTATTGCTAGCTCTTGCATTTTCCACTATCCTGTCGAGTATTTATGTTTTGGCAAAAGATATTACACAAATATGGATGGTGATAACCGGTATTGGTTTTTGGGTATCTCCTATTGTATTTAACCTCGAAAAATTTCGGACAGCTTTGCCGGGAGCTGATCATGTTAACCCGATTGCAGGGATCATTATCAACGCAAGGAATGTATTGCTATATCAAAAGTCACCCGAGTGGAACCTGTTTGTATTTGATTTTATTTATGCAGCTATTCTGATATTAATCGGTGCATTTCTCCTTAATAAAGTCGGGTCAAAAGCCTCAGAAAAATTGTAGCCATGAGTACAGAACATAATTTTTCTATTGTAGCAAGAAATATCAGCAAGACTTTTCAGATAACAGAAGATAGTCACAATACTGTTAAACACAGGCTTTTTAATTTGTTTAATCCTCCACGGGCTAAAAAAGTTCTGGCGCTGAAAAGTATGTCGCTTGATGTAGTAAAAGGAGAAAGTATCGGCCTGATTGGAAGAAATGGAAGCGGTAAGTCTACTTTAACAAAGTTGCTTGCAGGTGTCTATAAAACAGATACCGGGTCGATTGATATTAATGGCACCACCATGCTGATGAACCTTGGTGTAGGTATGAGCCATGAGCTGACAGCCAGAGAGAATATATATGTTTCGGGTTCTGTCCTGGGCTTAAAAATAAAAGACATTGATGCAATATTTGATGAAATCGTTGATTTTGCTGAACTCCGGGAATTTATAGATACCAAAATCAAATTCTTTTCATCCGGCATGGTAGCCCGTCTTGGCTTTTCTATTGCCGTTAAAGCCGGGGCGGATATCATGTTTCTCGATGAGATTTTCGCCGTTGGCGATATGAAGTTCCAGGAAAAAGCAGTTAAAGTATTTGAAAGCAGCTGGATTAAAGGAAAAACAGTCGTACTTGTGAGCCATACAATGGATATTATCCAGAAATATTGTCAACGTTCTGCCTATCTTAAAAAAGGGGAATTGATTTATTTCGGAGATACAGCTACTGCTGTTGAAATGTACTTAAAGGATAACGAATAAGGGTTATCTTTCTTTATCTGTCAATAAAAAGGGAATAAAAAACCCAAACAACATACCGCCAAAGCTTCTATCAAAATATACTTCTGTTATAGTAGCAATAGCATACGTGATTATTATTATAGCAGATAAATAATCCTTATAAATGAAGCATATTCG
>JAFDXH010000007.1 GCA_018268075.1 Bacteroidota bacterium
AAAGATTTGCCCATTAAAATAAAAAAGGATACCATAGAATATCTGGCTTCTTCATTTTCAAATGAGAATACAAGAAAAATCGGCGACCTTTTAAAAAATATAGATGGGTTTGTTGTCCAAAAGGATGGTAGAATAAATTATAAGGGGAAAGAAGTTAGCGCCCTGCTTATAAACGGCGACGATCTAGCCAGCGGACAATACGGCATGCTCACACAAAATCTTAATTCTGCATTTATAGAAAAGGTGCAGGTATTTGAAAATTACAATAAAAATAGGATTGCAGGAGAGCTAATTCCAAGTGGCGAAGTAGCAGTAAATCTAAAAAGCGATAAAAAATTTGAAGGGAAATTTAACGGTAGTGTATCAGCAGGTACCTCTTTTATGGATAAGAATATTATAGAAGGTAATATGTTATTGATAAAAAATAAAGTAAAATTTGTGCAATTGCTTGGCTGGAATACTATTGGAAAAAAAATTATAGATAATAATTCTGAATCAGAGGATAGAAACTTTTTCCCCTCAGCTTTCTCTTCCGAACAGATAATACATGCCAGTACAATTCCAGCTCCTAATCTTGAAGAGAATTATATTTCCAAAAATAATGACGGGCTATTCGCATCGTTTTTGAACTATAATTTCAACAACAAATTGAAGATGTCAGTGAAGGTTAATTATTTGAGCGGCACTGAAAGGTTTAATAGCGAAAGCAATAATACCACCTATCTGAGTGAGCAAAATAAATGGCAAATCAGCAGTATTCAGCAACTTAAAAATAAATTATTGTCATTCACAGCCAGCATAAATATAATGCATGATAACTTAAAAAAATTTAGCGGCGATCTTATACTTGATTATTCAAAAGCCTCAAATCATAGCTATTTTAATAGTTTATTCAGTGGAGCAATAACTGATACTCTTTTAGAAAATTTAAATTTGAGGCAAAATATTTTAAAACTGAAATATTATGGAGTAACAAAAATTAATACTTATACAATTTTAAATTTTAAATCTACATCCCTTTATCAACCGTCCATTTATGATTTCGACGTAACTACATCTATGTATTCAGCATATTTTAATCTACCAAATGAAAATATTTTGTACAGCCAAATTTTAAATACCATTAGATTAGGAAATAAAACCGCGATCGCCATCATTTCTAAAAAACGCAATACTTCCTTTAGGTTAGGCATTGGGGTCGAGTTATTAAATGAATACCCCAAAAATAAATTATTAGCCCTATCACTTTCGTCTCAACAGAAAAGCTCTTTAATATCTACAAAAAGATTAAAAAATATTTCCGAAAAATATGGGCCAGAATTTATTTTAATAAAGCCTTTAGCCGCCAAAATGACACTAACTTTTCAAGGCACAACAGGTATGCAGCACTCCTCAATAATGGGGATATCCCAAAAAGGTAGAATTATTTATAATACACAGGCCCTTGTCTCATATAAGTTTAAGGCCTTTTCTCAAATTTCATTTTCAATAACAAGCGCAAAGGAATTTCCGCCATTTAATTATTTTTACCTAGATAGCCTGCTCGCAGGAAGTGGAATAATACAAGAGAAATCAAAAGAACTGGCCTTGATAGAATACCATCAGGCCTCGATAGAGTCCTCTCTTTTTAATATCAGAAAAAACGCTTCTTTTACATCAAATTTTTGGATCAAAAAATATGAAATAAATTATCGAGCAAATTTTTTCCTAACCCCCGAGTATTCTACTCTCACTTATTCACCTGTTTCAAATGATAAAGAATATGGAATAATCATATCAGGCAAAACTTTTGTATTCCCTCTCCAATCATCCATCTCCTTAACTACTTTCTGGCAGAAAAACAATGGGAACAGGCGCTTAAATGGAAGTATAGTAGAAGATAAAAGTCAAAATATAAATTCAACATTCAGCCTGATTACCAATTTCAAAATTCCTGCAAATGCAGAATTTTTATTTAGCTACGGGTATTCAGAAAATAAAGTGCGAAATAATGATTATATTTTTAAAAATAACTTTTCCAGATACAACTTTCAAACTAAAATCAGTTGGCGTATTAATTCAAAAGCATTTGTTGGAGGTATATATAATTTTTTAAACAACAACTCAGAAGGGAATTTTAATGCATGCGATTTTTTCAGTTCCTATATAATTTCAAGAAAAATAAAATTTGATTTTAAGGTATTTAATATATTGAATAATACTCTTTATAACGAAAAGTATATTTCACCAAACGCTATCAATCTCTATTCTTTTCACACAATTGGAAGATATATGCTGGTTATGATAAATTTCTCATTCTAAAATAATCAGGATAGGATTATAATGTTTTAATAAAACCTATACACATTTTAGCTCCTTTACTTCCACCTCAGCGTATTGATCAAATGCTTCATATCTTCTTTTAAAAAAGCGTTTACGGGTGCCAGTGAGTCTTCATTTGGTGTGGCATCAAAGTATAATGCACCACGCAGAAAATGATGGAGGGTGTCGGACAAAAAAAACTGATTGGCCGTAGCCACATTACCAGAGAGCTTAAAAAATATTCCCGAAATTCCATCAGGTGTGTGCATCACACTATCTTGTATGCTATAGGCTTTTATATCATTTTTAAAGGTTAGGTTAAAGGCATCATTTACCATTTTCTCAAAATCATTCTTACCTAATGAATCACGGTATTTTCCATCTTGCGATTTCACTTTATATACAGAGGTCGCACCTATTTTTTTATAGCTTATGTATATTTTTCCGTTAAAGGTGGGAAAAACAACATTAATCCAGAATGGATTAATAGCCGCAGTATCGAAAAAAGCTGAATCCCTTACGACCTGTGCATAAGCGGGATATTCAAAACTGTAGGGAAAGGAAGCATTGTCAAATAGCACATATTTTTTTTGTGGAAAATCTATTTTATAATACCCCTCTTTTCGCGAAGTGTATGGCGAGTTGCAGGCATAAAAAACCATGCAAACCCAAAAACAACTAAATATTTTTTTCATCTAAATTTTGCTTTTCGAAGGAGGCAAAGTTACTTTCACACTTTGAATACGGTTTTTATTTATATCCAAAATTGTAAAAGTATAGTCTCCTGCTTTTACTGTATCATTAATGGCAGGAAATTCGCCTGCTATTTCCAAAAGTAATCCGGCAACTGAATCGCTATCGCCCCGCATAGCATCAAATGTATTTTGAGGTATATCCAGCATTCGACACAGGTCAGGAATCATTGTTTTGCCTTCAAAAATATAATTCTGATCGTCTATTTTTTTATTCGGGCTTTGCTCATCATCAAACTCATCTTGTATATCTCCTACTATCTCTTCCATTATATCTTCCAGCGTAATGATGCCTGAAGTACCCCCAAACTCATCCACTACCACAGCAAGGTGCATACGCTTATTCCTGAAATCCTGAAGGAGATCTTCTATTAATTTTTGTTCATGTATATAAAATGCAGGCCTCAATAAAGTGAGCCAATCGTATTGGGTAAGATTCAAATAAGGCAGCAAATCTTTTGTATGCAAGATCCCCTTTATTTCATCCAGATTGCCATTATACACAGGCAGTCGGGAATAGTTCATTTCCCTGATTCTGATAAGTACCTGCTCGAAGTCAGCATTGGCAGATATTCCACTCACATCCAACCTGGTGCGCATTGCCTGCTTCACAGTAGTATTTCCAAATTTTCGTATGCCCTTTAGAATTTGTTTTTCTTCCTTTGAGGCTTCATTATCAGGCAACAAGTCTATGGCATCATCCAAATGAAGCTCATCTCGTGTACCATCGGCTAATGGTGATATTCCTTCAATACTACCGGTCATTCTTAATACCCTATTGCTTAGCCTACCCAAGAAAATATTAGCTATCTCTACCGGCAAAGAGGCTGTAGAGGCAAACCAGATTTTGTGATTGGCAGCCCAGATTTTTGGAATCATTTCGCAGAAAATAATGATGGCTGTGGCAATGATGATTACCTTAATGAGCATATCTAAAAGAATGTGGAGGTGAAACTGGCCCAACCACTGTCTTATAAAAAGCTCTCCAATTATAATAATTCCAAGATTTAATACCCAGTTTGAAATCAATATAGATATCTGTAACAATCTGGGATTTTCCAGCATGTTCACAATCCTTTTATAGGAAGGGTGCGAACGCGTTTTGAGCATATTAATATCTTTTACAGATAAAGAGAAATAAGCAATATCTGCACCCGACATCAGGAAAGAAAGAAGGAAAAAGATAATTAATACAAAAAACAAAATGGTATTGGTAGCCATAGGTGTGGCATCAAGTAAAATAATATGGCCAAAAAATTTATTCACTGCAAATAGGTGGAGCAAGACGTTTGTTTATGTGGTAATACTAAGAAGAATTTTGTAAATATCCCATTTCTGTTTATTCTACCGGAGGAGTAGGGTTTTCGCCAAGCAAATCTTCTCCAGTATTTTCTAACTTTCTGTCAAGCATTACCAGATTATCAGCAATTATTTCAGTTATTGTTTTCCTGTTATGATCTCTATCTTCCCAGTTTCTAGTTTTCAACCTTCCTTCTATATATACAAGGCTGCTTTTATGCAGATATTTCTGCGCCAGTTCTGCCAGGCCACGCCACAATACAATGTTGTGCCATTCAGTCTGGCTCATCTGCTTTCCAGTTTTATCCTTATATGTTTCAGTAGTGGCTAAAGGAAACTTCGCCACTGGAATATTACCTTCCAGAAACTGTATGTCCGGATCTTTCCCAAGATTTCCAATGAGTATTACTTTATTGAGGCCCCTCATGTTTTCAATTATTTAAATATTTTCGATTATAGGTTTAAAGATACTAAGTTATCCTTAAAATAGGAGTGAAAGACACGCGGAAATGCGAGTTTTTCGAGGCCTTTTTTATCTACCCAAATAAAATCATTGGTAGCAAAAGGTTCCGCTATTTTTATATGAACGAATATTACTGTTATGAGTTGATGTGTAAGTTTTTGTTGATAGGTTTTTGACACGAAAGGCGCTTCTGTACTTGTTATATTTTTTTTAAAGACATTCCTTTCTAATAGCTCTTTTATTGAAGCAGTGTTATTTGTTTCAATGAGTATAAATTCATTTAAATTTTTCCAGATGTCTTTATTTCTACGCTGCCTTACCAGTACCCTTCCTTTACAGCTAATCACTACATAATTAAAAAATCTTTTTTGCTGTTTTATTTTCTTTTTCTTCACAGGTAGCAAAGCCACTCTTTGAAAATTGAATGCAATACAATGCTTACTTAAATTACAAGTACCACACATAGGTAAGGCAGGCTTACACACTACGGCGCCAAAATCCATAATGGCCTGATTGTAAAGTGCCGGTTTTTTCTTTTCAATAAGCTTATCAGCAAGCGTAGAAAAATATTTTTTCCCCTCTGTAGAGTCTATCTGTATATCAACGCCAAAAAAACGGGACAACACTCTAAATACATTGCCATCTAATACTGCATAAGGCTTATTGTAAGCAAATGACATGATCGCTGAGGCTGTATAATTACCCACGCCCTTTAAAGCGATTACCTCATCAAAAGTTTTTGGAAATTCGCCATGCCTTTCATTGCTTATTTCTCTTGCAGTAGCCAGTAGATTGGCACAGCGGGAATAATATCCCAAGCCTTCCCAAAGTTTGTAAACCTTTTCATCTGGTGCTGAGGCAAGCTGCTGAATATTTGGAAAAGCCGAAATAAATTTTTCAAAATATGCAGTCCCCTGATCTACACGTGTTTGTTGCAAAATAATTTCGCTCAGCCATATTTTATAGGGATCCCTTTCCCCCTTCCATGGCATAACTCTCTTGTTGGTATGCTCATGCCAATGCATGAGCGATTTGGTAAAAAAAATCTCTAAAGGTGTATTCAATGCTTTCAATATCCGAAAATAATTAAAAATAAAGATTGTATAAGATTATGATTAAAACACATACTCAAAATATTTTATTACAACATTATATCGCATTTTTAGTTAAATTTGAATATTGAGTACCCATTCTTATTGCTCTACCTCTCAACTACTCATTGTAAAAAAAAAATAATAATAATGAGAAAAGCAGATTTAATTAATCAGATATCAGCAAAAACAGGTATTCCCAAAGTGGATGTACTCGTAACACTTGAAAATCTTATAAAGACGATCAAGCAATCGCTGGCAGAAGGCGAAAATATATATATCCGTGGCTTTGGAAGTTTTATTACTAAAAAGAGAGCCTCCAAAATTGGCCGCAACATCCGTAAGAATGTGGCAGTAAATATTCCGGAAACCCGTATTCCCGCATTCAAGCCCTCAAAGGAATTTGTTCAGGAGATTAAAGACAGTGTGTCGCCTGAAAAACCTGAATAGCTTACCTTTGCAATCCGGCAAAAAAAGCCGGCATATACAATGAAAAACAGGATTATCTTGGTTTCGGCAGGTGCGGTGCTTCTATTGGCACTTTTTATTTTTGGAAAAACGTCAGAGAATAAGCCACCGATGCCGTCCCCTTCGGAAAGCGCTATTCCTCATATCAACATTGAGAAATTAATAAAGGACGAAAAAGGCAAATTAACCCCTCAGCAACAACTTTACATTACCTCATTAGAAAATGCGGTAACTAGAGGAGACGTTAAAAATCAATCTGTTGCACAATTAGATAACCTTGCCAATTTCTGGAAAGATTCAGTTCCTTCATTTGCACCTTACGCATATTTTTTAAGTGAATCAGCCAAGTTGGATAATTCGGAAAAAAAGCTCACCTTTGCTGCCCGTTTGATTTTAGAGAACATGAGAAGAGAGACAAAAACGGACCTTAAAGTATGGGAAGCTGAGACAGCAGCCGACCTGTTTGAAAGAGCCTTAAAGCTCAACCCGGATAATGATGACCTGAAAGTGGGATTGGGTAGCTGCTACGTGTATGGGCAGGGAATGATAGGTGATGCAGCCCAAACCATGAAGGGGATTCAACAATTGCTACAGGTGGTGCACAAAGACAGCAATAATATGCAGGCGCAGTTAGTGCTTGGTATTGGCGCTGTTATAAGTAACCAAAATGACAAAGCAATTGAAAGATTGAATAAGGTAGTGGCCTTTGACCCTCACAATCTGGAAGCAGTGTCTTGGTTGGCCGATGCCTATGCGGCTAATGGCGATAAGGCAAGTGCCATTAAATGGTATGAACAAAGTAAGCATCTGGTAAATAATCCTGATTTCACAAAGGAGGTAGATGCAAGAATAAAGGCTATAAATGATGGAAGTCATTAAAAAACAGGGAAGTGAAAATTATTTCATTTCTTATTATAAATTATAAAAAAATAAAAATTTTATGCCCTGCGGTAAAAAAAGAAAACGCCATAAGATCGCTACTCACAAGCGTAAAAAGCGTTTAAGAAAAAATCGTCATAAAAAGCGATAATCATTCCGATACTTTATATACCGGCAATGCCGGTTTTTTGCTTTTCCTTTATTGGGCGTTTAGAATTTTTTTAAAAAAAATCTTTGAACAAGGAACTCATTATTAATGCTGCCCCACAGGCAGTGGAGATTGCTCTTCTTGAGGATAAGAAGCTGGTAGAACTACATAAAGAAAATGCAGACGCCAGCTTTGGTGTGGGCGATTTGTACCTAGGTAAGGTAAAGAAACTCATTCCCGGCCTCAATGCGGCTTTTATTGATGTAGGTTTTGAAAAGGATGCTTTTTTGCATTACTCTGATCTAAGCCCGTTTGTAAAATCAATCCTGAAATTTACCAAGCTGGCTATGAATGACAAGTCAGATCATGGATTTGATTTCAGCCAGTTTCAAATTGAACCGGAAATAGTAAAGACAGGAAAAATTGCCGAAGTACTTAGCGGTAAACCCAACATTCTCGTTCAAATACTTAAAGAACCTATCGCTGCAAAAGGCCCCCGCCTTAGCTGTGAACTTTCTTTGCCCGGAAGGTTTGTTGTTTTTACACCATTCAATGACATTGTAGCTGTTTCGCGCAAAATCCATTCTGCCGAGGAGCGCAAAAGGCTTCATAAGATCATAGAAGCCTTTAAACCAAAAAATTGTGGAGTAATTGTAAGGACAGCAGCCGAAGGCAAAAACACCAGTGAACTACACGAAGATTTGCTTGGCCTTATAGAAACCTGGAAAAATATTCAAAAAAATCTTCAGGGTGCCATTGCACCATGCAAGATTATGAGTGAAGAAGGAAAAACAAACAGTATTTTACGCGATCTGCTAACGGAGGATTTTAACCGCATAGTAGTAAATGATAAAAATATATTTAACGATACTAAAGTTTATTTACAAAAAATAGCTCCTGAAAAATCTGATATACTCTCCTACCACAGTAATGGATCACCGGTGTTTGAAAGCTATGGAATCACCAGGCAAATAAAAGCCTCCTTTGGCAAAACGGTAAATCTGCCAAGTGGCGCCTACCTTATCATTGAGCATACTGAGGCATTGCACGTAATAGATGTAAACAGCGGATATAAAAGTGTAGGCAACAATCAAGAACAAAATGCATTTGAAACCAATCTCGAAGCCGCTATAGAAATAGCCCGTCAGCTTCGACTACGGGATATAGGTGGCATTATCGTTGTAGATTTTATAGATATGAAGCTGCCGGACAACAGAAAGAAACTGGCCGAGCAAATGGATATCTTCATGCGCATAGACCGTGCAAAGCATGCGGTACTACCCATTTCTAAATTTGGATTAATGCAAATAACCCGGCAAAGAATGAAGCCGGAAATGAATATCAATACTATGGAAGTTTGCCCAAGCTGCGAAGGCACCGGCAAAATTGCCTCCACCCTTGTATTGGAAGATGAGATAGAAAAAAATCTTAATTACCTGATCATGCAGAAACATGATCATTTGGTAATAAATGTTCACCCGATAGTATATGCTTACCTAACAAAGGGCTTCCCCAGTAAGCGGGTAAAATGGTCAATGAAATTCCGCCAGGTCATTAAGGTGAAGCCTAATAATAATTACCACTTGACTGAATTTCATTTTTTTGACAAAAACAATGAGCAGATAAACCTCTAAAAGGCAAACCTCGCCTTTGCCTAATGATTTCACACTACATATTGTAGGTTCAAAGTTGTGAATTTAAACCCTTTTTTGGCCTTTAATACCCCATAATCCAACTTTACGCTTTTAGCAATTTCTTTTTGTTCAATCCATTAACTTTACAACAAAAAAAATGCTCAAAATATTATTAAGCGTTTTTACGCTTTCCATCGCTTCATTTTTTATTCCCATTTCAACAACAAAAGACATGGCCAGTCCAAATATTTACCAATTTAAAGTACCATCGCTCGATGGAGGTACTATTGATTTTTCAAAATTTAAGGGAAAAAAAATATTGGTAGTAAATACTGCCTCCAAGTGCGGGTACACGCCCCAGTATGCTGAGCTGGAAAAATTATACACTACCTATTCCGATCGTTTGGTAATCGTAGGCTTCCCCGCTAATAATTTTGGTGCACAGGAGCCCGGAACAAACGATGAAATAAAAACCTTTTGCACAAAAAATTATGGCGTTACCTTTCCAATGGCCGCCAAAGTATCAGTAAAAGGAGATGATATAGCCCCCATATACCAATGGCTCACCCAAAAATCCAAGAATGGAGTATTGGATGCAGATATTAAATGGAACTTTACAAAATTTCTGCTGGATGAACATGGCGTGCTGTTAGCGAAATTCGACAGCAAGGTTACCCCTTTGAGCGAGGAAATTATTTCTTACCTGAAATAATCGGATCATATTTTCTTAAATAAGGACTCATCGGCAATGGCCTTCACCGGCAGCTAAAATATTTTATTAATACATGCAGTTTTCGACTATACCAGATCATACTGAAGTAAAGGAAAAATTAACTGACCTGGTAAACAATAACAGGCTTTCTCATGCTTTGTTATTTCTTGGAAAAGAAGGCAGCGGCGCTTTGCCTATGGCAATTGCATTTGCCCAATACATACTATGCGAAAGAAATCAAGGGTCAGGAAAAGAAGCCCCTCCATCACTTTTTATAGAAGAGGCCGCCTCTACCCCTTTGGCCTGGACGGATAGCTGTGGTGTATGTACTACCTGCATTAAGGCAAATCAATTAATTCACCCAGATCTGCATTTTTCTTATCCGGCTATTAAAAGAGATTCCCGGCACGACAAAGTATTGAGCACCGACTACGCTGCAGCATGGAGAGAATATATAGTAGAAAACCCCTTTGGGAATGTAGGTGACTGGTTAGATTTTTTAAAATCAAATACCAAATTAAAAATAGAAAACCCTGCCAACAAACAAGGAAATATAACGGTACATGAGTGCGAGGATATATTAAGAAAATTTAGCCTTAAAGCATTTGAGAATAAGTATAAAATTCTCATTATGTGGATGCCTGAATATTTGGGGCCCATGGGAAATAAATTATTAAAACTGATAGAAGAGCCACCGCCAGATACTCTTTTTATTTTTGTGGCTGAAGATGAAAGCAGCATATTACCTACCATATTGTCAAGAACTCAGCTTATAAAGATTCCGTTATTTGACCATAACACGATTTGTGAATCCCTTGTGAAAATGGATAATGTGGATGAAGTAAAAGCCGCCCAGATTGCTACCCTATCAGAGGGGAATATGAGAGAAGCATTACAACTCTTAAAACATAGTGAGGAAGATTGGCACGACCTGCTGAAATCTTGGCTCAATGTATCTTATAAAAATTCAGTTATTACCCTCCTTCCACTTTTGGATGAATTAAACAAACTCGGCCGCGAAAAGCAAAAACAGTTTTTAAAATATTTTATTCACATTACAAGGCAGGCAATACTTCTCGATTATGTGCAAGATGCAGAGAGCTCACAAATACCAACAAAGGAAATAGAATTAGCACTGAATATCAATAAATTTTGTGGCCTTGAGGCCAAAGAAGCAGTCATAGACGAGATGGAAAAATCCATTTACTATATAGAAAGAAATGCCCATGCCAAAATGCTCTTTCATGCACTCACCATAAGGCTGCATTACATATTTAAAGATAAATCACTAATTTTGGTACAATAAAGAGTGAAACGAGGCAGATACAACATTAACAAGAACAAGTTTTATAAATAAAAATATTTTACTTCCTTGATATCAAAACTGCAATATGAATTTCTAATACAAAAAGGCTGATTTATTGGCCCTGATATTGTTCTTTTAGAAATTCTTACAGGGACGACCGCATCTGTTTTTACTTTCACTTTATTGATTATATACTTTTTAATTAACCAAAGATGGGATGTGAAAGCTGTAGTACAGGTAAACCCAATGGCTGCAAAAGCAATGGAACATGTGGCACTAGCGGCTGCAACCGGCTGAATGTGCATGATTGGCTATCTAACTTGCCAATGAGCGATCCGCAAAGTAGCTGCCGCATAATAGAGGTATCCTTCAATCAGGGTAGCCGCAAAGATTTTTTCAGAAACAATTTACTTCAACCCTTAGACAAAGGCGATATTGTAGCCCTGGAAGGTGTGAATGGTTTTGATGTAGGTACTGTAAGCATTACTGGCGAACTGGTAAGGCTTCAAATGAAAAAGAGGCACATAAAGGAAGATAATCCTGAAATAAAAAGAGTTCTGAGATTAGCTTCCGACACGGATAAATCTAAGTGGAAAGAAAGCAAATCAAGAGAAAAAGAAATACTCATACGTAGCCGAGCCATAGCAAGGCAGCTAAACCTCGAATTAAAAATGGCCGAAGTAGAATTGCAGGCCGATGCCAGAAAAGCAACCTTCTTTTACATTGCTGACGACCGTGTAGATTTTCGTGAGTTGATACGCATTTATGCTACAGAATTTAAAGTAAAGGTAGAGATGAAGCAGATAGGCGCCCGCCAAGAGGCTGGTAAAGTAGGCGGCATCGGCAGTTGCGGCCGCGAACTTTGCTGCAGTACATGGCTTACCGATTTTAAAAGCGTAAATACGAATGCTGCCCGCTACCAAAACCTAAGCATCAACCAAACAAAACTAAGCGGGCAATGCGGCCGGCTAAAGTGTTGCCTGAATTATGAATTAGATACTTATCTTGATGCACTCCAATATTTTCCCGAAGATGCAGATGTGATAGAGGTAGCTAAAGGGCGTGCATTTTTGGTAAAAAAAGATATTTTTCGTAACCTGATGTGGTACACTATGGCAGACACAACCAGGCACTATCCCCTAAGCATCGAAACAGTAAAGAAAATAAAAGAGCAAAATAAGCAAGGTATAAAGCCGGAAGCATTAGAAACAGTAGAGGTGGTAAGTGGCAAAGCCAAAGAAGTAGAACCAGAATTTGTAGATGTGGTAGGGCAGATCAGTTTAAAATCATTAGAAAAAAACAGCCGTAAGCGCAGAGACAATGAGCGCAGGGCTAATAACAGCGGCAATAATAAAGGAAATAACCAAGCAGGCAACAACAAGGGCAATAAGCCCGGTAGCCAAGCAGGCCCACCGCGCGGAAACAGGCCTACAGGAAGGCAAAACAGAGGCCCCCACCGGCCAGCGCAGCAGAGAGATGGAAATAATCCTAATAATGGAAAAAAACAATCAGATCAGACCTAATTCAAATAAAAAAGAAAGATCTATTTTCATTTTAAGCACAACATCCTAAATCTCTGACCACCTAATGCATCAATTGATGCAGCATAAGAAATGCTGACAGTAGTACATGCTGCCCTTATTCCTTTATTAAATGCTTGTCAAAACCAAGAGCCACAAGCCTTTGGTAGGCCTGCCATACAGGTAAAGGAATTTCCTGATAAATATGAAACCCCTTGTCCGGATAAATTTTTATTCTTTGAAGGTCGCCAACCATTATGTTAATCACCCTATCCATTGGTATTTCTTGTGAATGATAATCTTCAAAAGAAATTTGTGGGGATGTAACAATAATATCCTTACCCGGCCATTGCTTTTTAAATGTAGCATAAGACCTCCGCTCCATATAAGGTTTTTGAACTACGATAAAACTTTGCAAATGCAAGCCTAAATCATCTAATAATTTTTGAGTAAATAAAATATTTTCTCCCGTATTGGTTGATTTATTTTCAATCAAGATATGATTGGCAGGCACTCCCATTTTAAGAGCAACAGCAGCAAACCTGTCGGCCTCCCTTTCTGTCCACGACATTGTAAAATTTCCCAATCCGCCAGACATAATAATGAGTGGCGCCCACCCAGCAAGATACAATTCTGCAGTGCGCTCTGCTACTCTCAAGTCGTGACTTCCCAATGCCAGAATACAATCAGATTTTACTAATGTATCATTTCTATGATGGTAATCCCATAATTGCTGAGCAAGTGCCAAAACCTCATTAGTGATATTACTCATAAAATAAATTTTCTTTTACCAGAACAAAATCAAATCTTAATAAGATACAATGATAATTTATTCTGTGAATGCAGGGGGCAAATTATATTAACCAAGAGTATTTCAAAAAAGCATCCTGAAAGGAAATACCACCCGGTATGCTCGTCGTAGGCAGATATTTTACAGATTTCCTATGGATGTATAAAATATTACAATTTAGTTTTTAAATACTCGGCTTTTAAACCAACAACCATATTTTTTTAGCACCATCAGATAGCTATTAAAAAAAGATAGATGTAAAACCCACCTGAAGCACGCATAGCATAAACTACGGGCTAATATTTCATTGCCAGCTTTAGCCGCGACCATATTTCATTATCAAAACTACTCGGACCTAAAGTAGAAGTTCCGGAATCGTCGCCCAGGCGCACCACTACCACATCGAGGCTCGGTACCACATATATTTTTTTATCATCTTTCCCCAATGCCATAATCATATCTGCCGGTGCAGCAGCATTCAGCGATCCTGGGAAAACAAATTGTGATTGGGGCACCATAGCACTCGCTTTACCATTGAGCCACCATAAGTAGCCATAACTCAGGTTAAGGTTTTGAGAAGTATTTGTCATTGCATTAAAATAACCCTGATCGGTTAATAATTGATTGCCGGCCCATTCACCTTTTCTTAAAACCAAAGAGCCGAACCGTGCTGCATCTCTGGTGGTACAATACATTACCTCATTATACCAGAAAGCACTTGCAGCGCCTATCTTGTCAAACAGTCTTGCTTTGCAATAGGCATTCCATGTTTGTCCGCTTGCGGCACTCAATACCTTTTGCATCAGCCGGTAAGCTGCATTGTGATAAGCCCAACGGGTGCCTGCATCAGCCTTATACACAAGGCAGGCCGGCGACTCGCAATCAGGATCGGCTACAGCATCATCCAGTCCGGTGGTCATAGTAAGTTGATTTTTTATGGTAATAAGATTCTCTTTTGCCAGAGGCATACTGGTCCATCCGGTGCCGAGGTATTTAGAAGTCTTATCGTTAATATTGATGATGCCATCCTGCTGTGCCAACCCTGTTACAAAGCCAGTGATACTTTTGCCGGCAGAGGCCAAATAATATTTTGAATCTTTTGTCCAGTTATTCCAATATTGTTCTTTTACAATCTTACCATGCTGTAATACAATAAGGCCGTAGGTTTTTACCGTACCGGCGTAGTCAAAAGCCGACTGTAATTTTACATCATCCCAACCAAGCGAGGTTGCAGTTTTTGTATCCCATACATCACCAGATAGTGGCGGAAAATAATATGCATCCGGCGGCGTAATACCACCGCCTGTGTCTGTAGGCGTTTTTTTGCACGCTGAAAAAAAACTGATAGTTAGAATAAAAAGAAGGAATTTTCTCATAAAATGTTTTTTTTTAGACTTAGAAAACTTCATTAGTTTAAAACATAAGTATAAAGAACGTATGGGAAGGGTATTTATGCGGGGGCGAGAGTTTACCTTTGAGTAATGGCAGATGTGTATTCAAAAGTGGACCGATGGAATAATATGAGTAAAATAAATTACAAAAAGGATACTGATACCCAAACCCTTAAAGTATCAAAAAAAATAAGCTGAAAAACTATTGACGTGTGTGAGTGCAGTTTAAAACCCGGGGGCTGTGAAAAAATAATGATACAAGTTGCAAATAAATTTTTAGACAAACGTTACCAATCTGGTAACATTTTACTATATTCGTATCTGTAGTATGAGAATAATCGCCGTAAAGACGCTAAAACGATTTGCAAAAAAGCAGAAAGAAGCCGAGCAGCCTCTGTTTGCATGGTATGTAGAAGCTGGCAAGGCAAAATGGAAAAACCATCATGAATTAAAAGAACAAATTCGCAATGCATCTGTAATAGGAGATAAAAGAGTAGTATTTAATATTCATGGTAATAAGTTTAGATTGATTGTGGATATAGAATACCGGCTGCAGATTATTTTCATTGTATGGACAGGCACACATAAAGCTTATGATAAAATAGATGCTAAAAAGATAGCGTATGTTAAAACCAATTAAAACAAATAAAGAATACGAAGATGCACTACAGCGTATATATACCCTGATGCAAAAGGAGCTTAAAGCGGGGAGTAAACTCTCCGATGAGTTGGAAGTGCTTTCTATATTAGTGGAGTCTTACGAAAAGAGGCATTATCCAATACCCCCACCGCACCCGATAGAAGCCATTAAATTCCGGATGGCGCAAATGGGAACAGATGAAAACGAGCTGACCAACATTTTGGGTGGGCGTAGCCGCAAATCGGAAATACTGAGCGGCCGTAGAAAACTCTCGCTTAGTATGATTCGGGAACTGCACGATAAACTGCATATACCCGCAGAAACTTTAATCACTGCATACTGAAAACGGAAGAGTAGGTGAGTTTTTTGAAGGCAATTGATATTGATGAATAAAAAATAAAGACCCCCAAAAAAAAATCCAGAAACACCGGGACGCGATTGCTACTATCAATCAATTATAATTTTATAAGCTAAAGGGTACAATTATGCCTTTCATTTTAACAAAAATTCATTTTAAAGATTTGATGGAGTTTGAAAAAGATCACCTCACTATGGATGCCAAGTTGAAAAATGAAAAGTTTAAATACAAATTCAAGATATTTGATGGTGATTGCATTTTATATTTGGAAGGGCTATCAACAAATTCTAACACATTTGATCCACATTAGATGACTTTGGCACTTCTTATGGTTGTACTGAAATTCATTATTTGATAAATTGAAAATATGAGCAATTATAATGGCAAATAGAAATTGGACAAAAGAAGAATTAATACTTGCTTTCAACCTTTATTTAAAACTTCCTTTTGGAAAGCTGCATAGTCGAACTCCTGAAATTATTTACTTAGCAAATATTATTGAAAGGACTCCTGCTTCAGTAGCTATTCGATTAACAAATTTTGCTCACGTTGATCCCTATCATCAACAAAGAGGCGTTAAGGGAATGTCTGGAGGAAGAAAACAAGTTGAACCAATTTGGAATGAATTTATTAATGATAAAGAAGGATTGATATTTGAAAGTGAAAGGATCTTAGCAGAGAAAGAACATGAAACTATCGAAGAGAAATTTGCAGGAATACTCGAAGGAACCGAAAAACTTAAAGGAGAAGTAAAGATAAGAGAAGTAAAAACAAGAGTAAATCAAAATATTTTCAGGCAAATTGTAATGGCAAATTATTCAAACAGATGCGCTCTTAGTAGAATAGATATACCTGACTTACTATTTGCAAGCCATATCATTCCATGGTCAAAAAATGAGGATGAACGACTTAATCCCGAAAATGGAATTTGTCTCTCAGCATTATATGATCAAGCTTTTGATAAAGGATATATTGGTATTAATAGAAAACTTGAAGTAATAGTTTCTTCTGCATTGAAAAAGAAAAGTAAAGAAATATATTATGAAAAATATTTTTCTCATTTGACGAACTTTAAAATGAATCTTCCTAAGAAATATTTACCAAAGAGCGAATTTTTGGAATTCCATTTAGACACAATTTTTAAGGGTTAAATTTTTCTGAATAGATAAAGGTTTTCTTGGCTTTGACACACAACATGAGAGAACTTTCTGAGAAAATAATACTAAGATTGGCGTTGACCGCTTTAATTCAAAAGTTGACAATTCTTTTTTTTATTATCCAATCTAAGCATTGAGACACTTGTTACTATAATACTCAATTTTCCCTCCCCCCACTCTTAATTTCCTTATTCCACTTTTCCCTTTGTACATTTGCCTACATGTCTATAGTCATTTCTAATCTTACAAAATTATATGGCGCGCAAAAGGCCATTGATGGTATTTCTTTTGAAGCGCACGACAATGAAATCGTAGGGTTTCTGGGACCTAATGGTGCTGGAAAATCTACCACAATGAAAATTATTACCGGCTTTCTTCCACCCGATAGCGGCATTGCCTCAGTAAACGGAATTGATGTAGCCCAAGACCCCATCGCTACCAAAAAACAAACCGGATACCTGCCCGAGGGTAATCCGCTCTATTACGATATGTATGTACGCGAGTATCTAACCTTTATAGCTCGGGCACACCACATAAACGGACATACGAAAAACAGGATTGAAGAAGTGATAGATATGACCGGCCTACGCCCAGAGAGCAATAAGAAAACCGGGCAACTCAGTAAAGGATACAAGCAAAGAGTAGGCCTTGCCGCAGCTTTAATTCACGACCCTAAAGTACTGATACTTGATGAGCCTACCACCGGCCTCGATCCTAATCAGATCATAGGCATCAGGCAGCTCATCAAAGATCTCGGCAAAAATAAAACAGTCCTTTTTTCATCCCACATACTACAAGAGGTAGAAAGCATCTGCGACCGTGTGGTAATTATCAACAAAGGGAAAATAGTAGCCAATGACTCCCTAAATAACCTTCGGCTTTTACAAAGTGGTGGCCATATAGTTTCTGTGCAATTCAGCAAGCCTGCTGAAATTTCTTTATTGCAAAATTTACCCGATACAGAAAGTGTGAATAAAGAAGGGGAAGTTTATTTATTAAAAACTTCTTCGCCCGATGCGCTCAAAAAATCATTATTAGAGTTTGCAGTGCAGCACCATCTGGATATTATTTCTCTGCAAAGCAAAAGCGCCAGCCTGGAAGATGTTTTCAGAAAATTAACAAGCTGACACTTTATTTGAATACCCTCAATGGGGTGTCCATTTTTACAATCAGTATTATATTTAAATTTGCAAAAATATTCTTGAGTTGAATAACACCATTGATGATAAAGATGAATCGGCATACTCAATATCCAAAGAATATTAAATTGTATTAAACCTCATAATCTAATTATAAAAAGCAAAAACAAAACAATGAGTTACATCGCAAACATTACCGCCCGCCAGATATTAGATAGCCGTGGCAATCCTACAGTAGAAGTGGATATTCTTACAGACAATGCCTTATTAGGCAGAGCCGCAGTACCCTCTGGCGCCAGCACCGGTGTACATGAAGCAGTAGAGCTACGGGATAATGATAAGAAAAAGTATGGAGGCAAAGGTGTACTTAAAGCAGTAAATAATATCAATACTTCTATAGCCGATGAACTGGTAGGATGGGATGTAGCCGACCAAACAGGAATAGACGCCATGATGATAGAAATGGATGGCACTGAAAATAAGAGCAAACTGGGCGCTAATGCTACACTTGCCGTAAGTCTGGCCGTGGCCAAAGCCGCAGCCTTGGAAGCCAACCTACCTCTTTATAGATATGTAGGCGGCACTAATGCCAAAGTATTACCTATACCCATGATGAACATTCTCAATGGTGGCTCACATGCAGATAATAAAATAGATTTTCAGGAATTTATGGTAATGCCTATAGGTGCCGGATCTTTTAGCGAGGCATTGCGCTGGGGTGTAGAAATATTCCACCAACTAAAATCTGTATTGAAAAAGAAAGGATACAGCACCAACGTAGGCGACGAAGGAGGTTTTGCCCCGGATATACAGAGTAATGAAGAAGCCATAGAAACGGTGCTACTGGCTATTGAAAAAGCAGGATATAAAGCTGGGTCGCAGGTAGCTATAGCCATGGATCCGGCGGTAAGCGAAATGTATGACACTGCTAAAAAAGTATATCATTTCCATAAAAGCGACGGCTCTAAATTGTCCAGCGAAAAGATGGTGGATTATTGGGCAAGTTGGGTAAAAAAATATCCCATCATCTCTATTGAGGATGGCATGGCCGAAGACGACTGGAAAGGCTGGAAACTGATGACTGAGCGCTTGGGAAATAAAATTCAATTAGTAGGTGATGACTTGTTTGTAACAAATGTAAAAAGATTACAACAGGGCATAGACGAAAATGTAGCAAACGGGTTATTGGTAAAAGTAAATCAGATAGGAACGCTTACAGAAACCATCAATGCGGTATCGCTTGCACAAAATAATGGCTACAATACCATCATGAGTCACCGCAGTGGCGAAACAGAAGACACCACCATTGCCGACCTTGCTGTAGCACTCAATTGCGGGCAAATAAAAACTGGATCGGCCAGCAGAACAGACCGTATAGCCAAGTATAATCAGCTAATACGCATAGAAGAAATGCTGGGCGAAAGCGCCATTTTTCCGAAGGGTAAAATAAAATTTGGCAAAAAATAGCAAGGACTTTTATTGCCTTATTTTTCAAAAACATAGAGATAGATGGCCTACGACGAGCTACTTGCCAATAAAGTAAGAAAACTGCTGTATGCTACGGGCAACATTAAGGTGAATGAGCAACCTATGTTTGGCGGATTGGCCTTTTTGGTAAATGGCAAAATGTGTATTAATGTAAGTGGCCCTAATCTGATGTGTCGCTACGATAAAGCGATGCAGGATCAGATAAGCCAAACACCCGGCTTTGAGCCCATGATGATGAAAGGAAAAAAGATGATTGGATATTGCAAAGTGACCGAGGAGGGATTACGTACCAAAAAAGACTTAATGTTCTGGATAGATTTATGCCTTGATTATAATTCATTAGCACTTTCATCAAAAAAAAAGAAATAGATTTGTGACTACAAATGATAATCTGACTTACATAGTATGAAACGAATAAAACAGATAGCTACCAATAAATACCTGCTTACAGCTGCCTGCTTCATTGTATGGATGGTATTTTTTGATAGAAATGATATACCACAGCAGTTTCGTAGAATACATGAATACCAAAAGTTGCGGGCAAATGAGGAGAATATGCAAAACCTGATTTCGGATACAAGGGATGAATTAAAGCTATTAAAAACAAACCCAGCCACCCTTGAGAAGTACGCCAGAGAAAAATACTTGATGAAAAAGGACAATGAAGACTTATTTGTTGTAACTTTAGATTCATTATCAACTAAATAAATAGCAGGAATACAATATTTTATATCGTTGTGCGTTTTAATTGCGGATAGAACATTATTTGATTTTTAAAAGCCACACAAAAAATTTATGACAAAAATCACCCAGGAAGATCTGGTAAGGTACCTATATAAGGAGACCTCAGAACGTAAAACAGTAGAGATAACTACTGCATTACAAACAGATTATGTATTAAGAGAAAGCTACAACAAACTTTTGGCCACCTATCAGGCTATGAATGAAGGCAAGGTTTCTCCAAGAAAGGAGGCAGTTGATTATATTTTGAAATATGCTGCTAAAAAGCAAAGTCAATTGCATTCGCTTTAAAAAAAAAATTCTAAGTTTAACGATCCTGCCACTAAAAGGGCAGGATTTTTTTTATGATAAAAAAAGAGCGATACAAATTTGTAATTAATTACTTCATCAAAAATAATCCTGATGCAGAAACGGAATTAATTTATGATAATCCTTACCAACTGTTGGTGGCAGTAATATTATCTGCACAATGCACAGACAAAAGGGTAAATATGGTAACCCCGGCATTCTTTGATCAATTTCCGGACATTGAAGCCCTAAGTAAAGCTACAGAGCAAGTTGTATTTTCATTGATCAAAAGTATCAGCTACCCTAACAATAAAACAAAACATTTGATAGGCATGGCCAATATGGTATGCGAAAAATATGATAAACAAATACCAATGACGGTAGAATCACTGGTGCTACTACCCGGGGTAGGAAGAAAAACTGCCAACGTGATCACTTCGGTGATTGATCACCAACCTAATATGGCTGTAGATACACATGTGTTTCGAGTGGCCAATAGAATAGGCCTGATAAAAGCCAAGACTCCCCTTGAAGCTGAGAAACAATTGATTGCTCAATTACCCAAAGACTTGGTACATGTAGCCCACCATTGGCTTATACTACATGGCCGGTATGTATGCGTAGCACGCAAGCCCAAATGCAACATTTGTGGGCTAAAACCCGTTTGTAAATATTATAATACCGTCATAATTGCCGATTTTAAAAAATAGTAATTATTTTTAACCGCTCAAACTTATCAGAACACGTATAATAATCGCGTAAATATGAAAATCAGATTTTTGTTTTTCTTTCTTTTATTGCTAACTGGTACGCAGTTGAAAGCCCAATATTATTTTTATAACGGAGATTATTATGAAGCTGATGTTGTATATGAAATAGGTGGGTCTATAGGTGCAATGAATGCTATGACAGACCTTGGTGGCCGCAAAGGCCCCGGAAAAAATTCTGTAAAAGATTTTAACTTAAAAACTACTGATCTTTCCGGTGGGTTATTTTTTGGCATAATGTACAAAAATGCCATTGGATTGAGGCTGGAAGCAACCTTTGGGCAGGTACATGGCTATGATAGTATCCTAAAGGCTGTAGCACCTACTACTACACAGCGCTACGAAAGAAACCTCAGTTTCAGAAGCAACATTGCAGAGGTAGTAGCCGTAGCAGAATTTCACCCTTTTGAAATGTTTGGCAACTATAATGATGATAAGTATCCGCCTGTAGTATCGCCGTATATTGTAGCCGGTATAGGTTATTACCATTTTAACCCGCAGGCCAAACTGAATAACACTTATGTAGATCTGCAACCCTTGCATACTGAAGGGCAGGGGTTTGCCGAATACCCGAATGTAAAAGAATACAAATTGAATCAATTCAATTTTCCTGTAGGCATTGGCGTCCGATATGACCTTTCACCTATTCTCAATATCAGAGCAGAATTTATGTACCGCTTTCTAAAAACTGATTATTTGGATGATGTGAGCGGTAGGTATATAGATCCGGCAGTATTCGCAAATTACCTCACTGGCACCAAATTGAATCAGGCGCTTCTATTAAATGACCGGCATAAACCAGGGGCAGAAACAGCGCACCCTGATGGCATAAGGGGCAATCCTAAAAACAATGATTCTTACATGACCTTCAGCATCAAATTAGGCCTTACACTGGGCAGAGAGCGCACAAGGTAAAATTGAATAGAATTTTTATTGGAAATAAATTTTCAAATACCTTGACAGAATTAGGCTATCAACCCAATCTTATTTGAAAACAAATTAGCAACTATTACCCGATTAATTTCTTCGCTGCTTCTACTATTTCATGCTTGGTGAATGGTATGCCCATAATTTTATGCAGGCCTTTAGCATCTACCAGAAATTCATCGCGAATGATTTTTATAAGTTGGCCATTATTTAATTCGGGAATTAAAACCTCGTCATAATTTTTAATAATGCTCCCCAGATTTTTGGGAAAAGGGCGTATATAACGGAGATGCACATGCGCTACTTCCATGCCCTCTGCCACCATCTCTTTCACGGCGCTTTTGATAGCACCATAAGTACTGCCCCATCCGAGAATAAGCAACTTCCCCTTTTCAGGCCCGTTATCTAATTGCTGCTCCGGAATATGATCCGCTATTTTATTTATTTTCTCCTGCCTTATTTTCACCATCAATTGGTGATTGTCGGGATCGTAACTTACATTACCTGTTATATTCTGTTTTTCCAACCCGCCTACACGATGCTCCAGACCTGCATATCCGGGAACCGCCCATGCACGCACCTGATCTTCATTTCGCAAGTAAGGCTGAAACACCGGTTCGTGGTCGCCTAATTCTGTTTTAAAATTTACCTCTATAGCGGGTAGTTCATCAGACTTTGGAAACCTCCAAGGCTCTGCACCATTGGCAATGTATCCATCACTCAAAAATATTACCGGCGTCATGTGCTGCACCGCTATTCTTACAGCTTCAAAAACAGCGCTAAAGCAATCACTTGGAGTGGAGGCAGAAATTACAGGCAGCGGGCTTTCGCCATTTCTTCCATAACAAGCCTGAAGCAAATCACTCTGCTCCGTTTTGGTAGGCAGCCCGGTAGAAGGGCCGCCTCTTTGTATATCGCAAATAATCAGCGGAATCTCTAACATAACTGCAAGGCCCACTGCTTCTGCCTTTAAGGCAAGACCGGGACCACTGGTGGTAGTTACCCCTAAGCTGCCACCATAGCTAGCACCAATGGCAGAACTGATAGCAGCTATTTCATCTTCTGCCTGAAAAGTTTTGATGCCAAAAGATTTGTGCCGGCTCAGTTCGTGCAGTATATCGCTTGCGGGAGTAATTGGGTAAGAACCTAAGAATAACTGTAGCCCGCTTTTTTGCGAAGCAGCAATAAGGCCATAGGCTACTGCCTGATTGCCCATAATATTGCGGTATTCGCCTGCGGGCATTGCTGCCTTCCTTACGCGATAGCGTGAGGTAAAAGTTTCAGTAGTATCACCATAATTATACCCAGCCTGTAGCACTTTTAAATTACTATTCAGGATATCCGGCTTAGTGCCAAATTTTTCATTTAAAAACCGAATGGTATTATCCAGATTGCGATTGTACATCCAATATAAAAATCCCAGAACAAACATATTTTTTGCCCGGTCTTTTTCTTTGGTGCCCAATGAAAAATCTTTTAAAGCCTCTCTCGTGATTTTAGTAATATCTATTTTAAATACTTCGTATCCGTCAAGGCTTCCATTTTCAATAGGGTTTACACCATCAGGATAATTAGACAAACGAAGATTTTTTACATCAAACCCATTTATATCTACTATTATTTTGCCATTTGGCTTTAGCGATTTCAGGTTGGTCTTCAGCGCTGCTGCATTCATGGCTACCAGTACATCGCAGGCATCGCCGGGTGTAAAAATGCGATCGCTTGAAAAGCGCAATTGAAAGCCACTAACACCGGGTATAGTACCTTGTGGCGCACGTATTTCTGCAGGAAAATCAGGGAAAGTAGCCAAGTCTATACCCAATAAGGCAGTGTTGTTAGTAAATTGCGTGCCGGTCAGTTGCATACCATCGCCACTATCGCCTGCAAATTTGATTACAACATCTTTTAGTATTTCTTCTTTGATGGCCATTTTAAAAGTTAATGCACAAATTTACTTAATGATAGCTGTATTTCGTAGGCCAAATTTTACGGGAGATGGAAATTTTTAATGCATTCAATCCAAAAAGAAGACTTGTTTCGGTTTGAGGTGATAGCACTAACCTTAAAAAAAATCTTCTACAGGCAGCAGAGTGCGTGAACCAAAGCAGGAATTTTATTAGGATATGGGTAAGATTAGTTTGAGCGTATATTACACCTTCATTTTGTATGATGGCTGTTTTATCAGCACAAGCCTAAAATTAAGTAAAGCACTTGCACAGGTAGGAAGGCCTGCGGCAACGTGAGAAAGAAAAAGCCGGGAAAAAAAAGATGGCCCCAGCTATCGATAGTATGTTGAAATAAAAAAGAGTTGCTGTCCTGAGTTTACAAACTCAGGACATTTATCTCACTCGAAAGTCTCCGTCACGGGATTTGGCGTTTATAAGATTAATAGCCGAGTCCTCTTCGAGAGACTCGGCTGAGACCTAGAGACCTAGCCAATCGCCTTAAACGTAAGCGGTCATTCTAAAACAACATTCGCCTCAAAATAAAATTCCGAAAAGACTTGCATAGTGTTGTCTAAATAGTTAACTTTGCAGAGTGGAGACAATCAGGCAAGTAGACAATCAGGCAAGTAATTGCATATAAAAAGTATTTTTTGGACTTCTATGAAGACCAAACAGGTGCTGTGCAACGAAAAATTGAGTGGACATTGAATTTACTGCGAAAGATTGAGCGAGTTCCTAAAAAATATTTTGACCACATGACCGGAACAAATGGGCTTTTTGAAGTTCGGGTTGAAGTAGGAAACAATATTTTCAGAATTTTTGCTTTTTTCGACAAAGGACATTTAATTGTGTTGGGGAACGGATTCCAAAAGAAAACACAAAAAACACCGAAAACAGAAATTGAAAAAGCATTAAAAATAAAAGAGGAATATGAAAACGAGAAACGAAAATAATATCACAACTCTTGACGAAATCCTTGACAAAAAATATGGCAAACGAGGAGTCAAAAAAAGAGAGCAGTGGGAACAGGAATTTGAAACCTTCCAATTAGGAGTTTTGCTTGAAGAAGCAAGACTTAAACTTGGTATGACGCAAGAGCAACTTGCGGAAAAAGTGGGAACTAACAAATCCTACATTTCACGTATTGAAAATAACGCTAGCGACATCAGGCTTTCAACCTTAATGAAAATTATTCAAACGGGTTTGGGAGGACATTTAAAACTGACTTTGCAACTTTGAAAAAAGAATGAACCGCTTACATCGTATTGGCAATAGGCGGGCTGAACGGCTTCGTATCAACAGAAGGGCAAAGTTCAGCTTTAGTTCTTCGATTGAACTTTGGTGCTAAAAATCCTGCCCATCACCAATTTTCCAACCGTTGTGTGTCAAGCATAACTAACAATCTTTCAAGTGTATAAAAATGGACCCATATTTTATTCTAGCTATTTTAATTTCAACCCTCATTTTTATCATCGTTCCTTTGGGATTAATATTTCTTATTTATCGTCTCTTAAAAAGAAAAACTAATTTAAGAAAGGCAGTAATTGTTTCACTTACACTTTTACTCACTTTTGGTTATTATATTGTAAGAGATTTTTACCCGACCAATTCATTTTACAAAAATAATTTTGAAGAGAACACAACTTTGGACTTTCCTCAAGAGGCAAAACTAAAAGCTAAAGAAGGAGCGAATAGTATTTTTAGTTTCGGAGATTATAATATTTCCTATTTAATTGAACTTTCAAACCAAGATTGTCAAAAGCTTGAAGAGCAACTTTTAGACAATAATTATAAAATAGAAACAGTTTATTTACAGACCCCTGCAAACGAGAAGCTACTATCGTTAAATTCGGATTTAAAAGAAGAAAAAATAATTTCTAAAAACTTTGGATTTAAGAACTTTGAACTACTATTTTTGAATGACGGGAAATCCATTATTTGTAACTCAAACAAATGGTAGAATTGCACGAACACACAGTCGAGTAAGCAAGGGGGATTTCGCCCCCTGCTCCTCACAAAACCGTACGTGAACCTCTCGATTCATACGGCTTTTCAAGATGATGTTTTCAATTAGTAAGCCGGGCATACACTCCAGTGGGCAAACAGTGCGGGTTGCAACTTATACAATTTGTTGAGCCATCTGCGGCTCTTGTACAAGTTCATCCGCTTGTTCCATTTGCACCATTTTTCCAGTCGTCTGTTCACAAATCGCCATAGGTCATTCAGGT
>JAFDXH010000080.1 GCA_018268075.1 Bacteroidota bacterium
AACTATAATACCAGCCGAAAACGAGTAGTGGCGAGTGTGTATTTGGAAAATGCAAGCGACACCGGGGGCGACAGCACTCTATATAGTTACGATATTTTAGGAAATGTAAAAACACTCTTGCAGCACATTAAAGCATTAGTATCTGTGGATGCCGCTAACGGGCGAAAACGCATTGACTACGAGTATGACCTTGTAAGCGGCAAGGTAAATATGGTGAGTTATCAATCCGGAAAAGGCGACCAGTTTTTCTATAAATATTTATATGATGCAGACAACAGGGTGATCGGCAGTTACAGCAGCAGGGATAAATTACTCTGGACACAGGATGCAGATTACATGTATTATTTACATGGACCATTGGCAAGAACCGAATTGGGACAATATAAAGTGCAGGGGGTTGATTATGCTTATACCCTGCAGGGATGGCTGAAAGGGATTAACAGTGATTCTCTCTCGGCATTGTACGATATGGCAAACGATGGAAGACAGAATACAATGTATAGTCGTGTATCAAGAGATGTATATGCCTTTAAGTTAGGATACTTTAATAATGATTACACTCCGGTTGATGTTACAAATGCAACTGCATTTACTGCTAAAAATTATTCTGCTCCTTCCAGCCTTGATAACTCGGGCAATCAATTGTTCAATGGGAACATTAGCTATACGACATTATCACTTTCAAAAATAAATGCAGGAGCAACGGCTGGTTATAGTTACGGTTATGACCAACTGAATCGTTTAGTTGAAATGCGACAGCATAATACCGGAACTACAAGTGGTTGGAGCAATAGTAATATCATTACGGCATACCGGGAAAGCATTGCCTATGATGCCAACGGAAACATCACGAAATATTTAAGAAAAGGAACTGCCGCTACTCCGGATATGGATAGCCTCACTTATAAATATAATTTAGATGGCAGTGGCAATCTTGTCAATAATAAATTAGATCATGTAAACGACCAGGTGAGCAGCAGTAATTATACAGTGGATATAGATAACCAGGGTGCAGCTAATTATGGGTATGATAAAATCGGAAATTTAAAGAAAGATGCTTCTGAAAATATTGATACGGTGAGATGGACGGTGTATGGAAAAATAAATAAGATTGTAAAGAACAGCGGAAGTATAAACATTCAATACGGATACGATGCAGGAGGCAACAGAACAACAAAGACGGTTTCCGGCTCTGCAGATACCACAACATTCTATATCAGGGATGCGCAGGGAAATGTGTTAGCCGTTTATTTGAAAAAAGGAACTGATTCTTTAAAATGGGATGAACAACATTTATACGGAAGTTCAAGATTAGGAATGTGGTTGCCGGATAGTTTACCAGGCTCTCCGCCGATAGTAATAGACAGTGCTGCGATACAAGACAGCTTGATGATCGGCAGCAGAACTTACGAACTGACGAATCACTTAGGAAATGTACTAAGCACTATAAGTGATAAAAAAATAGGAAATGACAGTAGTGGTGTAATAAATTATTATATTGCAGAAGTTCTTTCACAGACGGACTTTTATCCGTTCGGCATGCAGGAGCCGGGAAGGGAGTACAGCCCTCCGTCAAGCTCAGGGCATTATCGTTATGGTTTTAATGGAAAAGAGAATGATAATGAAGTTAAGGGAGAAGGCAATCAGCAGGATTACGGAATGAGGATTTATGACCCACGAATAGGACGTTTCCTTTCAACCGACCCCTTAACAAAAACATATCCTATGCTTACCCCTTATCAGTATGCAAGTAATTCTCCAATACAAGCTGTAGATGTAGATGGTTTGGAAGGGGTGCAATATTTAGAAACACAAACTGATAAAGATGGAAAGCCTGTTATCAAAAGAGTAGTTGAGGCAGATGTTTATGTAGCAATATCAAGAGATAAGAATTCACCTCATTTTTATGCAAAGAAACCATCAGATGATGTGAAAGTTCAAAGCCAGGTAATAGGGGATTTAAAATCTCAATTTCCAGATAATAAATTCAAAGATGAAGCAGGGAATGATGTTATATGGAGGTTCAACGTCAAGACTTTTGAAGTTGATGCAGCCGGAGGTATTGAGACTAAATTTGCTGAACTAAAAGATAATCCCGCATTTAAAGTAACCCCCGAAGGCAGTGGCTCATATCAATACCGAGGATTTATTTTACAAAGACAACTTATAAATCCTGAAGTTATACCATCAGAACCAGGCGATGAAGGTGAGAAAGAAGAAGGTAATCTTTCAAGGGGATTTGTTATAACGGTTAATAGCCAATTCTACGACGAACGGACTCAAAGACCGCATACAATAGGTCATGAAACTACACATTTTCTTTTACGATTACATCCCAACAGAAGTATAAGGGACCCGGAAAATACACCAGAAGGACATGCTGCTGCAGGTGGAGGTATTTTAAATTACGGTACAGCTCAATTTAGATTCCCGGGTCAAATAAAGACTTCACCAGACGAAAAAACGACTGTTTCGTTTGAAGGTCTTAAACCTTTAAGTCAAACCAATGTTAAAAACATATTGCAATCCGTTCCAAAGAAGCCAGAACCGCCTAAACAATAAGTATTGAAAATTGTAAAAATGAATATATTTTTTAAGATAGTAATAATGATTGGACTACTTCAAATTAAATGTTTTGGTTTTGCTCAAACAGCACCAAACAAGACTGATAGTTATATAATTGCTTTAAATCCTGTGTATGCTTCTGGTTTGATTGATTTGGGATACGTAGCTTTTGAGGATTTATATTTGGTTGTTTCCAATACGCCTTTAAAAATGGACTCCGTTATGAGTGCATTGAGTAAGAAAAATTATTCTACTATGTTAGGAATACTTGATACTCTGAAAAAGGAATTTATGGTTTATAATGTGAGGGAAAATAATTCAAGAAATAAACTAAATATGGCTTTAAAGGATTGTAACCATTATAGAAGTGGCTATCTTTTTTCCTTAAACGACACTATTAAAAAATCAAGTTCTTTGGTGGGATTTGTTATTCGCCTACATACCTCTTCTGGAAAAAGAATTAAATACAAAGTATTAAATGATAAATGTGGGGGCTTTCCCAATGAGTGTACAGCTCAAATTATAGGACTGTAAAAAAAAGGGGGAAACGAGTGGAGAAGCCACACAATTTAATTTAATTTCCAGTTTGACGACTTTCCTGTCTTTTTCTTTCTGGTTTATTTTTTCTTCACTGCCGATTGTACTTTAATATTTCATAAATGAGTTGGTTTTAAGTTTACAATGTGTAAACCTATTTCAGGAATAGTTACACACAAATCCATCTGTCGCATTCCCTGATGGGTAGGGGTTCACTGAGTTATAAACTAAGGACAGCCTTTGTAATTTTCTTAAATTATTGTACACTCAGAATAACGGTGGAAGCGATTTACTTAAACACTAATTTATTAGAAAAGTCTTGATAGATAGTTTTATGATTTATCGAATCATATTGACTAGCAAATATATTTATTGACGACAACGTATCGGGTAGTTTTTCATTTACAAAATAATAAGAGGTTGATAGAATGGTATCACTCTTCATTATAGCATTTTTCCTTGAGATGTAATCGATATTAACAATTGTTCTGCTATTTGGTGGGTTTGAGATCAATAAATAAATATTATATGAATGTTCATTTTCCTTATCAGTCGCACCATTAAAAGAATGCATAGAATCAATGAATATTCTTTGCCGACTATCTTTGATAATTTTTCCTAAAGAATCATATCTGATACTATTCATATTGTGTCCTGAAAAGTCGTAGAAATTGTATCCAGAAACTATCCCTGTGTTGTTATTGAAATAATAGCTATCTCCAGCTTGATAATCGTTAAAGAAAAAAATCTTGCTTATTAGTCTGCCGTTTCTATTATATTCATAAAAAAAATCTTGCATCAATCCATTCCTGTAATTAATGATTTGGTGTAATATCCCATTTTCAAAAAAGAATTTTGATTCTCCATTTGGTTGACCCAAAGTATCATAAACTAATATAGATCGAGGATTGCCGTTTTCATAAAAATTGAATATCGTGTCAATAGGGATACTATCATTCTTATATTTCCTATAACTTTTTATCCTACCGTTTGCAAAATATTCCTTCTTTATATTTTTATAATCCTTTTTTGATGAGCAGTAAGGCAGTAAGACCAAATTAAGTATCAAAATATAATAAAATACCTGGTTTTTCATTAGTGTTTGATCCTTGGTGATTTAATAGGAACTATAACTTGCCCACTCCACTTTATTGTGTCTCCATTCTTAACTTCTGTAACAGTGGTATCCTTAAATATCCCAATTAGATAGCCATTGTAACCCCGTGCAACCCTTTTATTTGTCTTTTGTACGGGTTCTATCAGGGATTTGCTTCCCTTTGAACTTGCATTATCTCCTTTATCTTCAATTTTTTCTTTTGCATTATTAATTGCTTCCCCCACATCTTCACCTGCCTCTAAAGATCCAGATAGCGTTTCTAAAAATGTTACAACTTTTTCCGGCTTAGTATTTTTTGCAATTTCACTTATATTGTTTGCGTCAAACGCACTCGCACCTCCAAGCATAGCTAGAAATGCATCAGCATTCTCAATAACCTCAATCTTTGTCGCTTCTGGAGAAAGTGGGTCAACATTCCCTTCACTGCCCGAAAGCAAATAACCTTCCCCAATATCAGCATCTTTTGTTCCTTTTGACCAAATATTTAATCTAGCTTTCCATTTCCAATTCCACCAAGTATTTGTCTGATATTTACCATTAGCTTCTGTAAACGTTGCATTTGATTTACCATTTTTATCAACAGTAATATTATAATTTAGATCTATGTCGAACCAATCATATGTATCTGTATAGCTATCCCCAGGATTATAAACTCTATTAATTTCAGATTTAATATCATGATCTATTAATATAGAAAGCCGAGTAGTTTTGCCAGTCCGTTGATCTGTTACTATAATATTTAACCATTTGTCTTTACCATTTTTATCAACATATACAAGGGGGTTATTTTCTACAAAATTATAAGGAGAAAGTCCAGCATATTTTCTTTGAAGAGGATCAATAGAGTACCATCTGCCTAATCTAGAATCGTAAATTCTATTTTCGAATGCCAAGGTATTATTCTCTCCCTTAACTTCATTATCATTTTCCTTACCATTAAACCCATAGCGATAATGCCCTGAGCCTGACGAAGAGCTATACTCCCTTCCCGGCTCTTGCATGCCGAACGGATTTATTCTTTTGCTTCAAAGAACTTGTATCGAAATTAATGAAATTATTGTACTGAGTTGGGTTTACCGAATCAGCGGAGAAGAAAAAAGGGGGAGCTTACACCTTCACCTACAATATTTTGTTATATATTCGTCAGCTTCTTTTTTTCCATTAATTTTCGCCTCCATTAAGTTAGCACAACCATCTAATTTATCCCCTTGGCTAAGTAATATTACTCCAATATAAAATTGACATCCTCCTTTGTTATAATTTTCATTCAAAGAGTAACGAAAATCTTGTAATGCAGCTGAATCATCCTTTTTATTATACAATGACAACCCTCTAAAGTATCTTATAGTTGCTAGTCCTATATCCGTTTGATTATCCAAAATCGTAAAATCTTTATTAGGACGATCAAAATAAAATTTTCCACTTCTTTTTGTATTTATTGCTAGATTATAATTAAAAATTGCCGAGTCTTCATTATTCAATAACGAAAATGATACTGCTTTATAAAAAAAAGCCGAAGTGTTGTTAGGATTAATTTCTATCGCTTTTGAAAAATCTTGAATTGCAAATAAGTCATTATCTAAAGAACTTTCAATTTTCCCTCGTATGACAAAAGCATAAGATTTAGTAGAATCTGCAATAATTGAATAATTAATTTCCCTAAGCGCTTCTTTATAACGCTTTTCTTGTAAATAGTTCAGCGAACGAGTAACATGCTTTTGGAAATCATTTGCATGCTGAGTGTTATTACAGCAGCTTGTTGTGATAATAGTTAAAATCAGAGAAAATATGTTAATAAGCTTCTTTTCAGTTACCATTGCGGTAATCATAGTTACTATTTTCTGGCTTCAAAAATCTCTCTCATTTACACACGCTGCATTCTTTTGCTTTCGCTATTTCCCATTTTTTCTTAAGAATATTCGATTTAATATCTTGAAGGGTTTTTAAAAGTGAATTATTCGTGTATTCTCTTGCCACGGAATCACCTTTATAATTCTTTTCCATATACGACACCTTTGGCTCTTGCCCATCTAATAAATAATTGGCAAGTTCAGTAAGGTTATTCAAATATGCTGGAGCAATTAAATTATTATCTAAAGCAAATTGAACATCATTTATAGCTTTTTGAACTGAAGACAACTGATTTATACCTGCCTTATAATCATTTTCTATTCTTTTGCCATGACCATACTCAATGATATTGCTGGTTAACTGCACTGCCGCAACCAGTGCGTCTCCTACGGGAGAACCACCACCTCCTGAAGGCACAGTGAACTGCTTAGAATTTTCCATTTCACGTAATTCTCTTTTGTTACTTGGGATTCTTGGAATTTCTAATAGAGGTTGTTCTAAAGACTTTGCAGACATATCTGTTGCATCAGGCTGTCGAAATAATGTTTTATATGATGCGGTTATCCTATCCATCAATACCTGATAATCTTTATGTTTAAAAGTAGCAATCCTACTTGCGCCACTACCTAATTCGCCATCAGACCAGGGTAAGTTTTGTACATAAGATTTTGTAGTGGGTGATACTTTATCTAAGTCTAAATAAACAGCTCCTGATATCACTTTTTGACCATTAAATTCAATGTAAGAGGTTGTAATATCAATTTTCGATTCTGATGAGTTTAAGTATTCCTGACCGTTCATATCAACGCCATCAATAGGTCTATTACTTGCAAATTGATAGGGAGACAGACTAGGATAGCTTTTTACAATCGGATCCACACTCAAAAACCTTCCCAACCTCGGATAATAAATCCGCATTCCATAATCCTGCTGATTGCCTTCCCCTTTTACTTCATTATCATTTTCTTTGCCATTAAACCCATAGCGATAATGCCCTGAGCCTGACGAAGGGCTATACTCTCTTCCCGGCTCCTGCATGCCGAACGGGTATATTTTTTTGCTTCAAAGAACTTATTTCGAAGTTAATAAATTATTCTGCAGAACCGGTTAAAAAAAATCCAGATATTTCGATAAAAAGCCTTTAGACTTTCGCTTTTGAAACCATAAATGAGATTGGCGAAGAAGATAAATTTCAAACAGGATAGGACCAAGCAACTTTCCATAGAAATTGCTCATCTTTGTAAATAAAGTGTTGTAATGTGAAAATTTTAATTCAATTTTTGTTCGTATCATTTTTTCTCATTGAAGCAAATAATTCTTTTGCTCAAGACACCATTCATTGGCGACCAGGCTACAAACTCAAGTGGGAAGATTTTCAGGGAAAGCCGGACAGTAACTCCCCCTATAAAGCCATATCAACCCCTGCTATCAGCTATAATCTGTCGGTTAATGAAAAAAAAATTTCCTATAAGGTAAGCTGTCATTTTTATAAAATAAAGTCATGGACAAAAAGTGACAATCAAGAGCTTTTAATGCATGAGCAAGGGCACTTTGATATCGCTGAACTGTTTGCAAGAAAACTCAGAAAAAAATTCGCAGAATATAAATTCAGTTCAGCTACGATAAGCTATGATTTCAGAGAGATTTATAATAAAGTAGTGGAAGAAAAAGATAAAATGGACAGTCTCTACGACAAGGAAACAAATCTATCCCGCAACAAGCAGAAACAAATTTATTGGAATAAAAAAATCTCATCAGAGTTAAAAAAACTTGAGGCGTATAAGGGGTAAAGCCCGGAAGTACCAGGCTTTTACCATATCAATGTCTTCTCCATGTATCTCCCGTTCTGGGCTGCGTAGGCGATATACTCGATCTTGAATCTCCGTCAATCTTTGGAATGCCAACAGGATTACCATTGATTAATTTTTGTTTGATCGGAGTAGTTGTAACGTTATATCCTGTTATTGCAGTGGTTGCTTTCGTGGCATTTGCTGATAGGGCTTGAGGTACATTATAATTCTCAAAAACACTCTTAACAGTAATTCCTTGCTGACCAAATAAGCGTTTTATTACTGCCGCCCTTGCAGCAACTAAATCTGAGGCATTAGAATAGCTTGGGTAATTAGCTTTTGTATCCCAGTTATAATAAGCGGAAGATATCGTAATGTTTATGCTGGTTATCCCATTCGCTTTTAATTCATTAGCATAAGCGGATATCGAAGCCGATGCTGCTTTCCTGTCAACGAAGCCAGTGCCTGGATTTGACTCATCCTCCTGTTGAAACGGGACATTCAAATTTCTTGCGAATGTGTTCGTCTGAGTAATTGGCGTAGCGGTAGTCCTAGTACCATACTGCCATGAAACAACATCTTCACTACCTGTTTGAGGTTTAATTATTTCGGGATTATCATTTACCTGAACAGTATTATTTTTTGTGTCTGGTTCCGGGTTAAACGATTTATGAACCGAATATTCATTAATTGTGTATTTAATTCCCTCCACTTGTCGGTATTCTAATCTGTTTTCGATAATATCACCTCCTTCGTCTCCTTTTTGTGTTATTATACTTGATGGTACAGCAAGTATAGTATTTCCAGTAGCTCCAAATTCAATTTTCGTGGGAGTCTTTATTAGGTTACCTTTTATATCAAATAACCGTACCACATTTATTATTGTTGCTTTCTTTTCTTCCAAACCATCAAGGTCAATTGCCCATATAGGCATATTACCTGCAAATTGATAAGGAGTATACCAAGGATATGAGCGGAATAACGGATCCACACTTAAAAACCTTCCAGTGCGAGGATCATATATCCTAAACCCGTAGTCATAAATATTTCCCTTTCCATAAGTTTCAGGGTCTTGCTCCTTTCCATTAAAACTATAGCGATAGTTATGTATCGAATACTGCCTTCCCGGCTCCTGCATGCCGAACGGGTATATTTTTTTGCTTCAAAGAACTTATCTCGAAGTTAATAAATTATTCTTCAGAGTTGTGTTTATCGAGTAGGCAGATAAGAAGAAATCCGCAACAATGGGAATCAATTGCGTAAAACTAATAATTTATTTCCCATCTTATTGTTAGTCGTGCTATGTTACACAAATCCTCGTTAGATTTTCTATCTAAAAAGGCATTAATTATATAATTCTTATTTAGGGATTTAAATGTATAACAGTCCTCGCTATCATAAGGAATATATGTTTTTGTATATAAAGGGTATAAATATTTTAACTCTTTAATAGTAATACTAACTTTAAAAAAAGTTATTGAATTAAAATACTCTTTAGTATTTTCTGCTTTGTGTACTGAAAATTTAATTGTTTCATCGAATTTCGATTCCAGAAATAAGGTACCATACTTGTTATCTTCAATAATAGTATGATTTTCTATAATTTCTTTGATAGAATTATTGTTTTGAAAATATATGGCGATTGCATTTATATTTTCTTTAGTAATGTTCTTTAACTCCCAAATCATCTAAATAAGCTAATTACCTTTTAAATAATTTCTGATTAATTTTGAGTCCGGCATTTCATTTAATGTATATTTTACATTAGTTTGAAATAATTGAGTCGCTCCACCTTTAAAAACCTCGCCACTACCATTCCAGTCTGGAATATTACCAGTTGTACTCTGCAAAAATTTAGTGTCTTCTGAAAGTGTTATTGATATTTTAACTCTATTTTCAAGGGATACCCCTAATTTAGTTGGGTCTTGTCCTGGAAATGTGTAATAGTTACCCATTTTTATTTCTCCAGTTATCGGGTTTTTTATTGCCCATTGTTCAAGCAAAGTCCCCTTCTTTAAAGTAGTTTCAAATACTTTTTCATTTAAATCGATCCCGCCTGATTCCTTAATGAACTGCTTATTAGAAAAGCCCGCTTCATTATAAAATTTCTTTGCGAAGTTGAGCCGCTGACTTGCTAATTCTGCTAGTTCACCTGTAGCACTAAACCCAATACCAAACATTTTTCCAGTACCCCAAATTAGAAATGCATTTGCTAAATGCTCTTTCATTTCTTTTTCTTGCCCTAATCTTCCTTCCAAGGTCGAAGCAGCGTTATGTTGAAAGGCACTAATTACTTCATACCCTACAACCGCTTTTGTTGCCCATCCTTTAGTGA
>JAFDXH010000081.1 GCA_018268075.1 Bacteroidota bacterium
AAAGGCCGGCCCTTCAATATGCTGCCTGTACATATCAATTACATATAATGAACCATCAGGGCCAACAGTAAAATTAACAGGACGAAACCAGGGATCGGTGGATGTAAGAAACTCTTTGTTTTTTTCTGTTTCATCCCGTTTGGCAACATACGTGATGCTATCCGCATGGAGACCTACCACATCACGATGAACCAGATTTCCCGCCACTTCTGCAATAAAAATATTCCCATAATATTTTTCAGGAAAAGCATCTGCTCCATAGACAGCAGTGCCGCAAGCGCCGGTAAAATGATCATCTTCATATTCCACCCTGTCAAGATTATTTTCCTGGTAAGATTGATTGCGGCGTTTGGTGCGTTCTACCCTCCAATAAGGCGCTTGTGTAATTTGATACATCACAGGATCATGATCCGAAATGTTAACCGTAGCATTGGTGGATCGTAGGTAAGGGTTTCTTTGCAGATAACGCCAGGGTATTACCGGTTGCTGAATGTGAAGCGAGTTGTCAGTAATAAATCTGTTGCCCCAATCATTAATGGTCTGGCCAAACTGGGTTGGCCCTGACTCCACTTCGAACTGCTCCCGGTCCATCCTGAACCTAAAGTCGCCGCCCCTAACTGAAATGGCAGGCTTATTGGGGTTTTTAACGGAAGTTACCTTGCCTTCCTGTCCGAAATTAGCCGCATAAATCCAGTTATCAATACCAAAACGGAGATTGGTAACCTGGTATTCAACATTGTTCTGAAAAAAGCCGGTATAAAGCATTTCTTTCAGGTCGGCACGGTTATCACCATTGGTATCTTTCAGAAAAAAAATACTCGGAGCAGCAGCAACTATCAACCCGCCATTCCAGGGCAGAATACTGGTAGCTTCTAATAAACTATCTGCATAAATTACTGATTTGTCAATCCGGCCATCACCACTCGTATCTATTAGCATGCGAATTTTTCCGGAACCGATTCCTGATTCAGGCCTGAAAGGATAATCCGGTAATTCAACAACAAAGACATTGCCTTCTTCATCAAAAACCATCTCTACGGGATCTGTTACAAAAGGTTCAGCAGCGAATAGTTCAATCTTAAAGTCATCATCATTCAGACTAAAACTGTGGATCGCTTCTTCGGGTGATAAAGCATCGGTATAACGTTTTTCCGAACATGAAAAAGAAGATACGCAAAGCAACAGAATTATGCAAAAAAAACGGGGCATGGGTTACTTATTTCGAATTGTCAATACTCTACCTTTAAAACATTTGACTCTGAAATGTCGAACAATTTTCAGTTTGCCGGGCAGATTTCATTTAAAAGCCTTCTTTTCAAAATTAGTTTTCAGCAGAAACAGCTATTTACCCGATATTGACAATTTTATACCTTGTTTTGGGCATAGCTTATTTCAAACATAGCCCGGAGTCCATAAATTATTATATGAGCGCTTGACGAATGAAGTAGTTAATCAGGACAGTTATATGCCTATTGCTTTTAAAGTATCCTGTACTAAAGCAATCACCAGCCCGTTACCACAACATTACCGGGCTTCGTTCTTTTTATGGTTATTGAATAGTCTCCATTCCCCAGGTTTTTGATGGAATACCCTTCTTTACTTTCCTTTGAAGTCAAAAAAATTTTCTTTCCATTCAAATTAATTCCGGTTGGTTTGAAAGATAAACGCAAATATTCCTTTCCCGTTTTTTGGCTAGCAGTATATTGAACTTTCTTATCAGCATAAATTACATTTTTTAATACACCATCCGAAAAAAGAATATGATCTTCTCTTGCAGGCGCCCATTCGGGTATTGCAGCAAAAACATGATAAAACATCCTGGGACACTCGCCATAGGAGTCGGACCACCAACTCACTACGCCATTGCTTACAGGGCTTTCAAAAGCCATTCCTACCGAATCGTTGCAATAAGTAACCCAGTTTAATGAGCGAAAGCCTTTTTCTTTAAAGGAAACATCCTCAGAAAAAGCATACCACTTTGCACATTGAGCAGCATATCTCACAGTTTGGTAATCCATCTTAGGCATAAAGCAAATCTGCTCACCTACAATGTTAGCGCCCCACATTGTTGACGGTTCACCCGGAGCTGACTTAGAAACAAAATTATCTTCTGTCCATTTTATCAATTTTGGCAAATTGGCTTTCCACTCCGGATCAAACTCCGGATGATCGGAAAGATATAAACCTGCATTACTTGCACTCATATTACTCAGATTACCTGTGCCGGTAATAAGATTATCGGTGTGACCATCTACCCATAGTCCATTTTGCATCGGATATTTCAGCAACCACTCCCTGACGGCTGCACGAACTTTTTTATAGGAGCTTACATTACCGGCGTTCCCGTCAATCAGCATATCCAAAAGCCTGATGCAGCCGAACCAGTTAGCGCCATAGTCTGAAACAATTTTACCGGATTTCATATTCACTACATAGGGCCATGGAGATTGTTCCGCATTACCAACCCTGAGCTTTTTAACCAGTGCATCAGCCACATTTATCGCAGCGGTTTTATACTTTTTATCCCCGTAAAAAAGAAACATTCCATAGTAAGCAAAGCCAATATCGCCTGCATGGTCCACCTGCACGTCGTCCTCAGAAAATCTTTTATCCGAAGTAAAACCACGAAACTCTAAATCACCCGCATTGGAACCGGTCTGTGGAAAATTGGGCCAACTATAGGAGGGGGGAGTGATGCCGTGCGCCAGCGAATAATCAATCATGCCTTTTGTGATATTCATGGGTTCAATATCTCCTGTATAAGCATAATACAGCCGGGCTGATTCAAACCAATGTGAAATTTCTTCCCCCGGATCATCCATCCATGTGTATGGCTCAAGAATATTATTTGTATCCTTCCAGGCACAATAGAAATAATATTGCGGATAAGAAGATCGGGGCGCCGGGCCTGGACTGTTTGGCACTTTTGTTTTGATAAAATTCCAGCGAAGACGAAGAAAATGATCATACGCATTGCCGGTTTCAACTGCCCTTGGAAGTATTTTTTGTTCATCATCCAATATCACTTTATGGCCGCAAAATGTTTCAGGCATCTTGTCCTGGGCAAGCAAAAAAGAGCTGAAGAAGCATACAATCCAAGAAAAAATAGTTTTTACTAAATACTTTCTGACGCAGAACATAAACTTAGATTTTAATAGTATCGAAAATGGTTTGAATTAATGTCATTTTGTATTGCCGTTTTATAAATTGAATGAATTGATAAGAGGTAAAATGTTCGCATCAACAGATTCATCGCTTTCATCGATCAAAGTTTTTGCCAGCAGCCAACGTTCTGTATGTTCTGCGGCCTTACCGGGAGCCAATTTCGTCAATGGTCCCAGCGTTTCAACTTCGAGAAAATCTCCATTCACAAATACCTCGTTATTGCAACCATAATCTACATATTCCGCTTCGGGATTGTAATCAAAACGCTTTATCAATACTTCCCCATTCAGATAATAGGCTGCCCAGCCCTGCTTGTTGGTTACGCCAATTTTTTGTTCAGAAGTGAATGCCGGATCTTGACGTGCCTGTATATATTTTTCGCCCCAGATCCACCGGGGGTCATTCATTTTAGTGAACTGCCATAATGCCAATGAACGGGCGGGCAGCAAAAATTCACTTTCGGAACCATAGGGCTCCTGTGGTATGATAGCCCTGCCACCCGGCGCCAGCATAGAAAGAGGCCAAACTGACAATTCAATTTCCCATAAATTTTGATTGATTAACCTGTGCACAATGGTTACTTCATTTTTGTCTGCTTCCAAACTTATTTCCAACTCTTTTGTGATGCCTGTAAATGCTTCACTTGCCTGTGCCAGTTTAATGATATTGTTGCCCGCATCAATTATAAACTCAACTTTTTCATTATCGGGATTATAACTCCGCGGCATAGCTTCAGGTGCATGCCATAACCTATGTCCACCATAAATCCTCCATTCATTACCTCCTATTTTTCCAATATGTCCCGGTACCAGGTAAAAAAAATTTTGCCCACCAATGTATCCGAACTTTACAATACGGGGGCCAATCGCAGTAGTAACAATTAATTCTATTTCTTCGTTATAAATCCTTATGCAATCAGGCCAACCGTAATAGCTTATTTTTTCAACCATAACCGGTAGTTTGCTTGTTCATGAATTATATCACTAATCGTCTATTTATATGTTGAGTTTAATCATCATTTAGCTTTGAATTAGCGTTTCTTTTTTTATTGGGATGGTTGATTGTTTGAGTTGATCGCATTTCACCCTGGAGATATCCTGCAACCGTTTCTATAAGCTGATTTGACATGACAGGTGTAAAAGGAGAAACGACATCCACTTCATATCCGCCATATTTCCATTGATCGGCGGAAGGAAGATAGCCCAGCCATCCATTTGTATACCCGTAGTAAAATGTATAAGGGAACGGTGACAATTCACGGATTGTATTGGCTATTTCACAAAACAATTCAAGGGGTGTTGACCAAATCGCTACGTCGTTGTTAATTTTCAAAAACCTGACAGGCAACTTTACTATAGTGACATTATCCTTTGTCACTCCTGTATAATTCTTCATATCGGATGGCCAGGCGAGATTTGGCCTGAGCGGGGTTTCAATAGTTATGGCGCCGGTCACCAATTTTATTGAATCCAATGTAGAGTGTATATTCTTATTGGCATCAAGGATTTTGTCACCAAGCAAAACCTTGAATTGGCTCAGGTGCCCTGATTTTGCATCGGGATAAACGCTGTAAATAGGCGCAAGATTTCCTGCTGCACCATTTATAAACACCAGCGGTGCGCCTGCTTTCTGCTCCACATATTCCGACACCACCCCTGGCGCATCACCGCTGATTTCAACAAAATCACCCCCCATAACAGTGCCATGTATCGGATAATTGGCAATGAGGGCAAGCGGGCTGCCATCTTGTTTTTCAAGACGAATAAGCCCTATGCGCCTGTCAACAGGTCCGTCTGGATTAAGGCCTATTGAACCTTTTCCATCAATATCTATTGCCCGCCGGTTTATATTGGCTTGCGAAAAACCCCAGCCTACTCCCATACGGGCAGGGGTTAGATTCTTTTGGGCTTCAACGATGCCGTTAAACAGGCTTTGCTGAATAAAAGATGCGTAAGCGGTATCAACAGGATGTTCATACCGGTCGCCCAAAAAAACTCCCAGCAAACCCGGAGCACCTACTTCAGGAGCGGAATGTGTGTGTGTTACCGTCCACCAGAAATTACCAGGATTAATACCTAACTTTTTTTGCAGGATAGAAGCCATGTAATCATATTCTGAAGGCGATATCAAACATACATCTGAGGATACCAAAAAAAATTGGGTGGTACCATCATCTAAAACAACAATACGATGGTAAATACTATCGTACACTCCCGTTGACACTCTTGGTCCATAGCCAAGAAGCTGCTTTGGTTTATCCGGGGTAATATTTATTTTAATAATCGAGGCGCGGAATCCCCGTGCACTTGAAATGACTGATTTTTTTTGCGCTGAAGTTGTTATACTTAACAGACAAAACAATACAAGAATCAAGAGGATCATTATTTCTTTTACCCTGATCATATGTGTTTGAAAATAATGTAATTTGATCTCCATTATTTGAGTTTTTATATTTTGTAAATTAAATTTGACGAGTTTGTTTTCCAGGGAAATTCCTATTTCATGAATACCCCGTCCAACTATCAGCTCTGTTCAAATCGGTGATCAAACTTTGTCAATACCTCACACCCGTCTTTCGTAACCAACATCAAATGTTCCAGTCTTATACCAAAATCATTTTTATACACCGCCGGCTCGAGGGCTATCACCATGCTTGGTTGTAATACAATCGTATTGTA